>VBII01000155.1:0-6866 GCA_005887735.1 Chloroflexota bacterium | reverse complement strand
GGGCACGGTTGTAGCGGGTTACGACGTCTTTTGCGGTTTGTTGTGCCATGCGCCGAATGTAAGTCGAGTCTTCGCCACAAACAGGTCCCTAGCGCCGAGATCTTTAGCCGATCGACCTCTTAGGAGCCCTGGCGAAATCTACCGGTCGATCGGTTAAGTGCGCCGCGCTCCAACGACGCCTAAGATCACGCCAAGTTGCCCGAACACAAGCAGCCCGGACCGCCCAAAGACCTGTCCGGCTACCTGAGTGCAATGGCTCGCGTCATGTTCCAGACCGGCATCAGCTGGCGGGTCGTGGACGCCAAGTGGCCGGGCATCAGCGAGGCCTTTCATGGATTCGAACCCAGGCGAGTGGCCCGGCTCACCACCAAAGACATTGATCGCTTGATGCAGGACACTCGGGTCATCCGCAATCGCAAGAAGCTGGAAGCGATCACATCCAACGCAGGCCACATGCTCGAGCTCGACGCCCAGCACAGAGGATTCAACCGCTACCTTGATTCGTTGGGCGATTTCGACGCCACAAAAAGGGATCTTCACAAACAGTTCGCGTTCATGGGCGAGGCGGGAACCTGGTATTTCCTGTGGATGGTGGGCCGCAAGGTCCCAGAGCACGAGAACATGTGATGCGCAGCCTGGGTGTCTTTCCCGAGCCGGACGGCCTTAGCCAGCTCCTGCTTCGGCTGACCGTGAGCAGCACCCGCGAGATCGCGCGGCTGACCGGATACGACTCGGAGGTCTCAGTGACCAAGGCGTTTCGAAGGCACTTCGGAGTGGCGCCGGGCGCCTATCGCAAAGCCAATGCAGCAAACTGAGTCCGACCGGACCGCAACGCTCATGCAGGCGCTTGGGAATCAGTACGGAAAGTTGCAATCGGCGCGCGGCGGCACGATTGCCGAAAGCTCGTCGCGAACTAGCCTGTACCTGACCAGCCTGACGGGCGCGGTGGTCGCTCTGTCGTTCGTGGCGCAGGCGTCGAGATTAGGCGAGACGTTTTTCGTCTTTGCGCTGGCTGTGCTGCCGGTGGTCTTCTTTCTCGGCCTCGTCACCTACTACAGAGTTCTGCAGACCGGTGTTGAGGACGTTATCTACGCGAGGGCGATGAGCAAGATTCAGCGCTTTTACAGCGAGATCGACCCGGTGCACGCGGACCTGTTCCAAGACACTTCCGTCGACCACGTCGGTCTGGCTCGCCTAGGCATGTTCGCCTTGCGCTGGCAGCAGTTTCTGTCCGCAGCTGCGGTTGTGGCGATCATCAATTCGGTGGTTGGGGGAGTATTCATAGCCCTTACTGTCGCCTACCTTCTTCAGCCGCCGTCATTGGTCGCGCTAGGGGTCGGCGCCGGCGCCGCCGTCTTGATCGCGCTGGCCTTTCTGCGCCATCAGTGGGCCACCTGGATGCACGTGGCGAAAGCGCTTCCCACGTCGCCAGGTGCCAATTAGCCATCATGTACGACCCATCGATCTGGCGGGACTACTTCGTGATGGTCGGAGGGGGTGCCGCCGCTTTGACGGGCCTGGTGTTCGTCGCGATGACCCTTCACCTGGAGGACATCGTCCACCACCCGGTTCACCGACACCGTGCCCGGACGATCCTGACGGGACTGACGGCGGTGTTCCTGCGCTGCGGGCTGGTCCTGATGGGTGGCCAAACACGTCAGGCCGTGGCGGTTGAGCTCATCTCCGTCCTCGTGGTCGTCGAGGTAATCCTCTACCGAAGTACTCAGGACGCTTTCAAGTCCGCCGACACCCGTGTGCTGCTGCGAGCTGCCGGCAGCTTCGCCTGCCTGCTGGCGGAGCAGGCTGGCGCGGCGCTCCTGTTCTTTGGAGCGACGTGGGGCCTTTACGTGGTGGGCTTCGGAATGATGGCTTCGTTCGTGTTCATGGTGTCCGGCGCCTGGCTGCTGCTGGTCGGGGTTGAATCGTCAGCGAAAAGAAGGGTCGGCGAGCCCGAACGCCTCCAGCCATGACGGACTTCGAGCTGCAAGCCGACGAGAAGGCCCTCGCCTGGTTGGCCGCCCGCCCTTCGGCCGGCTGGGTCATTGCGTATAACCTCCATCGCTGCTGCGGTGGCGGCAAGATCTGCGAGGTCAGAGTCCGCGAACGCTCGGCGAGAGACCGGCAGGAGGAGTACAAGACGGCGACGCTGCCGGACGGCGCCAGGATCATGGTCGATGGCCGAGCCGCGCAGCGCCTGCCCTCGCGGTTCGGACTTACGGTCGGTGGGCTTGGGCCGCTGAAGCACCTCGACCTCGTGCTCAGCGGAGAGCAGTGGGGAGAGCTTCTCTACTCCTGACGGCGCTCAAGAATGACTACGGGAATCAAACGCTCGGTCCGCTTTTCGTAGTCCGCGTAAGACGGCCAGATCTTGCACATCGCCGCAAAGAGCCTGTCGCGCTCTTGCCTGTTCTCCACGACATGAGCCCGAGCTTTGAACCTTTCGGTCCCCTGGCCATCAACCTTTGCGACCTCAACCTCGACCTCGGGATTGGCCTTGAGGTTGCCGAACCACATCGGGTTCGTCGGGGCGCCGCCCTTGGAGGCGACGATGATGCAGTTGTTCTCCTCGCGGCCGTAGACGAGAGGGGTTGTGATCAGGTCACCGCTCTTCGCGCCTTTTGCCGTCATGAGCAGCACGTGGTCGCCCCACATGCCGACCCCAAGACCTTTCTTTTCGTGAAATTCTGCGATTGTCTTCTGGTTGAAAGGGGATGCTTTCACGCCTTGAAACGTAACCGAAGCCTGTAGTGCCAGGCGGTGTGATATTTCCTGACGCGGCGGCGACCGTAGGTCGCACACCCTTGGTCAAGCTGGGTCGCATCGGCGCGGGACTGCCTGGATTGCTGCTGGCCAAGCTCGAGATGAGAAATCCGTGCGGCAGCGTCAAGGATCGCCTTGGAGTCGCGTTGATTGAGGACGCTGAGCGAGCCGGCAGGTTGAAGAAGGGCATGACGATCGTCGAAGCCACCGGTGGCAACACCGGAATCGGCCTGGCGTTCGCCGCCGCCATTCGCGGCTACCCGTTGATCCTCACGATGCCTGCGGCGATGTCGGCCGAGCGGGTGGCGCTGCTGCGTTTTCTGGGCGCCGAGGTGGTCTTGACTACGGGGATCCTCATGGCTGACGCCGTGGCCAAGGCGCGCCAGATCGTCGCTGAGCGGAAGGACGCCGTCATGCTCGACCAGTTCACCAACCCGGCCAACCCAAAGCTCCACGAACGCACAACCGGACCGGAAATCTGGGAGGACACCGACGGAGCGGTCGACATCTTTGTCGCCGGCGTCGGCACCGGCGGAACGATCACCGGCGTCGGCCGGCTGCTCAAGCAGCGCAAGCCGGCGGTGCAAACGGTGGCCGTGGAACCGGCCGGAGCGGCGCTCCTCTCCGGCGGCAGAGCAGGCCAGCATCAGATGCCTGGCATTGGGGTCGGCTTCATCCCCGAGGTGCTCGACCGATCCGTCATCGACGAGGTCATCGCCGTGACCGACGACGACGCGTTTGCGGGCGCCAAACGGCTCGCGGCCGAAGAGGGAATCCTCGCCGGCGTTTCGTCCGGAGCTGCCATCCACGCCGCGCTCACCGTGGCGGCACGCGCCGAGCACGAGGGCAAGTCGATCGTCGTCCTGCTGGCGGACAGCGCCGAGAGATACATCAGCTCGCAGCTCTTTCGAAATTAGCGATCGCGCGAAGTTCCAGCCTTCGCCAGGCGCGCGTGGCAGTATGGAGACGCGCTGTGCACAGACGGGTTCCTCGACCAGGCGTCGCAGTGAATGCAGCGCTTCGGCTTTTGCCGGACGAGCCGGGGGTGTATCTCTTTCGGAATCACACAGGGCGGGTGATCTACGTCGGTCGGAGTCGGAGCCTGGCCGGCCGCGTCCGTTCGTACTGGGGTGACCTCCGTGATCGGCCACACCTTCGCCGGATGGTCGCTCAGGTCGAGTGGATCGAGCCGGTGGTGTGCATGTCCGAGCACGAGGCCGCGTTCCTCGAGAGCGACCTGCTGGAGCGTCATCCGTCGCGCTACAACCGAACGCTCGGCATGGAAAGCTGCGTCTGGCTGAGGCTCGACGCCAACCCGCGCACTCCGTCGCTGGAGGTTCGCCACGACGTCTCCCCGTGCGACGGCGCGACCTGGTTCGGACCCTATCTCGGTTGGGAGCCGACGCGTCAGGCCGCGGCCGGGCTGGAGCGGCTTTTCCCGCTCCGCTACTCGGGGACGGAGATCAGCCGGTCGGACCGCGAGCTCGCTCGAAGCACCGGAGCCCGAGGTGCGGACGCGCATGTGCTGGCCGGGAACATAACCCGAGTCCTCAGACGCGAGCCGGCAGCGATACGGGCGGCGATTCGCGCGCTGGAGAGCAAGCGCGATCGGGCAGCTGAGAGGCTCATGTTCGAGCACGCTGCTTCGCTGCGTGAGCAGGTGCGCGGATTGCGATGGATCGGCCAGCCTCAGAAGCTCGCCGGTATGGACGCGGTCGACGGAGACTACTGCGCCACGGCGCGATCCGGATCGGTGGGGGTTCGGGTCGTGCTCGCGCTGCGGCGAGGACGGCTGGATCAGCGCTACGTTCTCGAGCCGCGATCCGGTGATGGCGAGCAACAGCGTGTACAGGCCGGCCAGGCTCCGGAGTGGATCGAACAGGCGCGGCGAAACGCTGAGCTGATGGCCCGACTTGCGGCCGCGAGTGCCGTCGGACCGCTCGGATGGCGCCGATGACCGATCAGTTCCAGTCACGCCCCACGTCTTACCTTTAGGCGTGCACGGCTGCAGATCCAGGTATCCGGGAGGTGGGCGATGAGCACCGTCGCAAACGAGGTCCGCAACGTTCCCGCTGCCGTCCGTCCAATCGTGGAGGCCGCCATCAGGGTGGTTCGCGAGGTTGCCCCGAGCGCGGAGGAAGTCAGCTATGGCATGGCCGCTCCGCGGTCCAAGAGCATGGTTTGGAAGCTGGCTCGCTACAGGGTCGACGGCGAGAACGTGGTCGGCGTCGGGACCCTCACGGCGCACTCGATGCTCTACTTCTATCGCGGCCGCGAGCTCGATGATGGGAGCGGTCTGCTCCAGGGTGGGCGCAAGGAGATGCGTTTCATCCGCCTCGAATCACCCGCCGAGGTCGAGCGACCGGCCGTGAAGCAGCTGGTCCGCAAGGCGTTCCGGCTCGCCAGCAGCGCCTAGCTCCCTACAGTGGAGCGGGTGAAGGTCACACCCGCCCGGCCGCCGGCGGCGCCCCAGCGGCCCCACATCCTGGAGGCCCACGGCGATCGGCGCGTCGACTCCTACTACTGGCTTCGGGACAAGCACAACCCCGAGGTCACCGCGTACTTGGAGGCGGAAAACACATACGCCGACGCGGTTATGTCCGACGTCGCCGACCTCCAGGACCGGCTGTACCGCGAGGTCGTCGGCCGGGTCCAGGAGACCGACTACTCGGCGCCCGTCTTCTACAAGGGCTGGTGGAGCTACACGCGTACGGTGGAGGGGCTCGACTACGAGATCTACTGCCGGCGCCGTGGGTCTATGGAAGCGCCGGAGGAAGTGATGCTCGACGCCAACGAGCTCGCGAAGGGACACGAATATTTCGAGCTCGGCTACGTCGAGCGAAGCCCGAACGAACACCTTCTCGCCTACGCCGTCGACGTCGACGGGTCGGAGCTGCACGAGCTCCGTTTCCGCGACCTGGCCACAGGCCTGGACCTGGACGACGTCATAAACGGGGTTTACTACGGTGCGGCCTGGGCGGCGGACAGCCGGACCTTTTTCTACGTCCGGCCCGATTCCACGATGCGTCCGTACCAGATCTGGAGGCATCGTCTTGGCGACGCGACCGCGCAGGACAAGCTCGTGCTGCAGGAAGACGATGAGCGCTTCGAGCTGAACATCGAGCTCTCCAAGAGCGAGCGCTACATCTTCGTTTCGAGCTCGAGCCAGGTGACGAGCGAGTGCCGCTTCCTGCCGAGCGATTCGCCGGATGCGGAACCGGTTCTCATCGAGCCGCGCCGCCCGGAGATCGAGTACTCGGTCGACCACCAGGAAGACCGATTCCTCATCCTGACGAACGACGGCGCCATCAACTTCAGGCTGATGGCCGCACCGCCGGCCAGCCCGGGCCGCTCCTCGTGGACAGAAGTCGTCCCTGAGCGTCCGGGGGTGCGGCTCAACTTCACCGACGTCCACCGGCGCCACGTTGTGCTGGGCCAGCGGTCGGACGGTCTGCAGCGGCTTGAGGTGCTCGATTCCTCAACCGGCCGTCTCCATGTGGTCGAGCAGCCGGACTCCGCCTACACGGCATATCCGGGAGCGAGCCCGGACTACGAGAGCAGGATGATGCGCTTTTTCTACACGTCCCTCACCGCACCGTGGTCGGCGGTCGACTACGACATGGAGGCGCGGACGCGAACGATCGTCAAGGAACAGCCGGTGCGCGGCGGCTACGACCGCGACGACTATGCGACGGAGCGGCTGTGGGCGACGTCCAAGGACGGTGTCAAAGTCCCGATCTCGCTGGTCTACCGAAGGGATCTCCACCACGAAGGTTCTCCATTGCTGCTTTATGGCTACGGCGCGTACGAGCTCTCCAACGACCCGATGTTCGATTCGGCCCGCCTGAGCCTCCTCGACCGCGGCTTCATCTTCGCGATCGCCCACGTCCGCGGCGGCGGCGAGATGGGGAGGGAGTGGTACGAGAACGGAAGGCTGCTGCGGAAGCGCAACACGTTCGAGGATTTCATCGCATGCGCCGAGCACCTCGTGGCCCAGCGCTACACGACCCCGGAGCGCCTCGCCATCCGCGGGCGTAGCGCCGGCGGCCTGCTGATCGGCGCGGTGCTCAACATGAGGCCTGACCTGTTCGGCTGCGCGGTCGCAC
>VBII01000154.1 GCA_005887735.1 Chloroflexota bacterium | reverse complement strand
TTGCCTTGTCGGTCATCGGTGTGGCTGCGCCCGCCTTGCGGTAGACGTCGCTCGCTAGCCGCAGATCCTTGGCCGCGTCGCGCAGGGCGAACATCACCGGCTCGTATTTGTGCTCCACGTAGCCCGCCCGGCGCGCCGCCAGGAGAGGCGAAAAGCGCGTCAGCACCCAGAACACGTCCTCGGTGTCGAGGCCGGCTGCAGTTCCCGCGGCCAGGACCTCTGCCGCGATTGCGCTGAGCCCCATCAGCACGGTGTTCGCGATCAGCTTCAACTTCGCCGCGCTCTCGGGGTCTTTGATCCGCCGCGTCTCGCCCATCGCATCCAGGACCGGACGAGCCCGCTCGATCGCGGCGTCATCGCCCGCGGCGAACAGGAGTCCTTTGCCGGTTTCCATGGCCACGGTGCTGCCGAGGACCGGGCACTCGATGAACTTCGCGCCCGCCCGCTCGATCGCGGGCTGCAGCTCCGCCACTACCTCTGGACCGGCGGTGCTCATCTCGATGAACACCTGGTCTCGCGCGGCACTGGCCGCGCCCTGATCGCCGAGGTATGCATTCCGCACGGCCGCGGCGTCCGTGAGGATCGAGATCACGACCTCAGCCGCTCTCGCCGCCTCGGCCGGAGTCGATGCCACCCTACCCACGCCGACCGCTTCCGCCCGTGACCGAGTCCGATTCCACAACGTGAGCTCATGACCCGATTCGCTCAGGTGCCTGGCAATCGCGGCGCCCATCTTTCCGGTCCCAAGAATCGCCACCCGCATCAGCTCGACCTCCTTTCAGGTCTTCTTCTCGGCCTCTTCGCCTTCCTCACCGTGCTCCACGATGTCGCCCTCGGTAAAGAGGACCTCCCTGAGCACGGCCCGCCACTTGGGCTTGCGCCGGGACAGGAACTCCAGGGCCATCGCGAAGTGCTTGAACTCCTCTTCCTGGGCGTCCTCCATGATGGCCCTCGCCTGGGCGTCGCGCTCGACCGAGAGGCGCTGCTCGTACCAGCCGATGGCCTCGGCCTCCTCCTGGAGGGAGGCGGCCAGGCGGGCGAAGGTGCGGATCTCGGGGCTCAGATCAGCGGGCGGCTCGTGATATTGATCAGTCGGCATAGCAAGGAAACGCGCTGAGGAGGCTTAAATAGCGCAGTGACAATCGAGAACGTCGTCGTCTTCATCGTCGTCGGCCTGGTCGCCGGGTTCCTGGCCAGCCGGATCATCCTCGGCAAGGGCCGCGGCTGGTTCTGGGACATCATCATCGGGATCCTCGGCGCTGTCCTCGGAGGCTGGCTCGCCGGCGTGCTGCACGTCTCGATCAACGTCGGCCCATCGATCCTGAACCAGATCATCATCGCGTTCATCGGCGCGGTGATCCTGCTCCTGATCTGGCGCGTCCTCTTCCACCGCAACAGGAAATAGCTCGCCTCGATAGGTTGTAGTCCTGTAGTGGACTACGGGCAGCCGGTGCGGTTTGGGGTCTTCATCACGCCGTTGGCAACCGAGCAGCCCCTCGAGCTGGCCAAAATTGCCGACGAACTGGGGTTCGACTTGCTTGGCGTCCAGGACCACCCCTACCAGCGCCGCTTCTACGACACCTGGACGCTGCTGACTGCGATCGCGATGCGGACCGAGCGAATCACGGTCTTTCCTGACGTAGCCAATGTCCCGCTTCGCCCGCCTGCGATGCTCGCCAAGGCCGCGGCAACGCTGGACATCCTGTCCGGCGGCCGCCTCGAGCTGGGCCTTGGGGCCAGCGGTTTCTGGGACGCGATCAAGGCGTACGGAGGGCCGGTTCGCACTCCCGGCGAGTCGGTCTCCGCGCTCGAGGAGGCGATCCAGGTCATCCGCCTGCTCTGGAGCGGGCAGCACGGCATCCGCTTCGTCGGCAAGTTCTACTCGCTCGCCGGCGCGCACTCCGGACCGGTTCCCGCGCACCCCATCGGCATCTGGCTCGGCGGCTACAAGCCGCGGATGCTGTCGGTGATCGGGCGCCTGGCCGACGGTTGGGTGCCGTCCTACGGCTACCTCAAAGCTCCCGACCTGCTCGAGGGGAATCGGCGGATCGATGAGGCGGCCGTCGCGGCGGGGCGCGACCCGCGCACGATCCGGCGCGTGCTCAACGCGGGCTACCTCGACGCCGAAACGCTGGTGTCCCTCGTGGTCGATCACGGGATGGACACCTTCCTGGTCTCCGAAGATCCCGATGAGATGCGGACCTTCGCCACGGAGGTCGCGCCCCGGGTGCGCGAGCAAGTTGAAGCACACCGATCTCGTCGCGCTGATTGAAGCCGGAGTGGGGGAGCGGGGAGGGAGCTGGGCCGACCTCGGCGCCGGCGAAGGAGCCTTCACCCTCGCCCTGGCTGACCTGCTCGGGCCTGAGGCTCACATCGTCGCGGTCGACAGGGACGCCGGCGCGCTACGTGCTCTCGACGGTCGCTTCGAAACGCGGGTCGCGGACTTCACGCGGCCACTCGACCTGCACGATCTCGATGGGGTAGTGATGGCGAACTCGCTGCACTTCGTGCGCGACAAGCGGCCGGTGCTCGATGCGGTGCGGAGGATGCTTCGGCCCGGCGGTCGCCTGATCGTGGTCGAGTACGGGACGGACCGTGGGAATCAATGGGTCCCGCATCCCTTCACCTATGCGCGGTGGGAGACGATGGCGGCTCAGGCTGGGTTCAGGAACACAAGGCTCCTGAGCACCATCCCGAGCCGCTGGCTGGGAAGCATGTACTCCGCCGTATCCCTCTCCCCATAGGGGAGAGGGTGAGGGAGAGGGGCGTGTTCAGAAAACCTGCGACTGCCTCTCCGCCTCTTGTGTGTGGCGCCCGCGGTGGCGTCGCATCCACCGCCGGATCATCACGCTCCTGCGGTCGTCCGACCCGCGGCCGCCGCCGCCGGCGTTGAAGCGCTTGGTCACGCCGCCGAGCTTGGCGCCCCATGTGACGTACTTCTTGAAGCGCTCCTCGGCTTCCCGGGCGATGCCGATCCGGTCCCCTCGGGTCTCCTCCCGGAAGGCAGCGCGCCGATGACCACGATCTGGTCGTCCTCGACGGCGACCTCCACTCCCTGGAACCAGCCGTCTGGGAGTCTTCCGGCAAACCAACCCTTGATCGAACCGAGCTCTTTCTCATCCATGTATTACATAATTACACTGTAATAAATGAGAAGTCAAGTAAAGATGGGACGGACCTCTTCCCCATTTATGGGGAAGTACCCGGCGACGCCGGGGGATGGGGCTGAGCCGCTTACCGAGGACGGTGGTATATCAATGACCTCGCGTAAGCTCACCAGCACATGGGAATGATGCCGCCGGGCTCTCACGGGCCCGTCATCTGGTGGGGCGGCTGGGGCGGACGCCGGCGCAAGCCCGACGAGGGTGTGGCCAACAGCGGCCTGACCGGCGACCCGACGCTCGAGCCCCCGCAGCAGCCCCAGGGCCCCAAAGACCTCCGCGGACGCTGGGAGAGCCTGAAACAGTCGATCACCGGCACCACGGCCGCGCTGCCGCAGGTGATGCGCCTGGTGTGGGAGGCCAGCCGCCCGATCACCATCGGCCTGTTCGTCACGACGGCCGTCGCCGGCATCATCCCGACCATCTCGGTCGGCATCACGCTGATGCTGACCAATGCGGTCGTTGCGGGGATCAAGATCAACTCGTTCCACCTGCCTGACCACGTCAGCTTGTCCAGCCTCGGCGTGCCCTGGCTGCCGGGACCGACATTCTCGGCGGTCGGCATGATCGTCTTCCTCACGGTGCTGCAGCTGATCGTCTTCGCGGTGAGCGCGCTGCTGAACACGCTGCGCAACATCACCCAGCAGCTGCTGCAGAACTCGGTCTCCATGCGCATCCAGCTGATGGTCATGGAGAAGGCCGCGTCGCTCGATCTGCAGTTCTACGAAGACCCGGCCTCCTACGACCTGCTGCGGCGCGCCCAGAACGACTCCGTCAACCGCCCGGTGCTGATGATCGCCACCGCGTTCGGCCTGCTCCAGACGATCCTCCCCCTGGTCACGATGATCGTGCTGCTGTTCGGGGTCAGCTGGATCCTGGCGATTGTCGTGCTGATCTCGCCGATTCCGGCCTTCATCGCCGACACGCGCTACGGCTGGCGCGGCTACAACATCGCGCGTTGGGGCTCGCGCCTGCTGCGCCGGATGACGTACATGGTCAACCTGGTCACGACCGACTCGTTCGCCAAAGAGGTCAAGCTCTTCGGACTCGGCCAGTACTTCATCGACCGCTACCGCTTGATCGCCAGCGCCTTCTACGACAGCCAGCGCTCACAGGTCGTGCGCCGCTACATGACGGGCTTCGCGCTGGGCAACCTCAGCACGATCGTGACCTCGATCACCTACCTCTACATCGCGCTGCAGGCGATCGCCGGGCGCCTCTCTCTCGGCCACCTGACCGCGTACACGCAGGCCGCGGTGCAGGTCCAGAACTCGATCCAGAGCCTGCTCGGCGGTTTCTCGGGGATGTACGAGCACAACCTCTACCTGAACAACCTCGTCGAGCTGATGGCCAAGCAGGCGTCGATGCCGGTTGCGGAAGAGCCGGTCAAGGTGCCGCAGCCGCTGCGCGGCGAGATCACGTTCGAGAACGTCAGCTTCGCCTACCCCGGCTCGGAGAACCAGGCGCTCACCGACCTCTCGTTCACGATCAAGGCGGGGGAGACGCTCGCTGTCGTGGGGCGCAACGGGGCGGGCAAGACCACCCTGTTCAAGCTCATCTGCCGGCTCTACGACCCCAGCGGCGGCCGCATCTTGATCGACGGCATCGACATCCGCGACTTCGAGCCCACCGAGCTGCGCCGGCAGATCGGCGCCATGTTCCAGGATTACGTCGACTACCAGGCGACGGCGAGCGAGAACATCGGCCTCGGCAATGTGCCCGACATCGCCAACCGCGAGGCGGTGGTGAGCGCGAGCAAGCAGGCG
>VBII01000016.1 GCA_005887735.1 Chloroflexota bacterium | reverse complement strand
GTCGACTGGATCGGTCGATCGGATCGAGACCTCGATTCCGAACGGCGCAAGCTCGAGGCCGGCCACAGCCGAGCGTCGCGCCAGAACTGGCTGTACTACGGGGCCCGCCAGGTCTTCGATGTGCACCCCGAGCGCGAGCGCTTACGGAAGTGGCGCGCGGAGCTGGAGGCGGCGAATGGCGTGCGCCACATTCCAGCCGTCGGCACCGGCGTCGACTCGGCAGCGCAGGTCTTCATGCTGTCCAAGCTGGACGCCTCGGCGATCGACCCGCGTGTCGGCGCCGTCGATGAGAGAAAGCTGCGCGAGTCGGACGCCTGCATCCTCAACGTCGACTACCCGCTCGGCGAAGCCGCGTATCACATCCTGCGCCAGGTCGCGGAGCAGGCAGCATGGGTCGCCGGCGTATACGTGCTCGGCAAGGCGGCCACCCTCAACGCCGACGTTGGAGACGTGATGATCCCGAATGCCGTCTACAACGAGCACTCGGGCAACACCTACTGGCTCGACAACTGCTTCACCGCGAGCGACGTGCAGCCCAACCTCGTGTACGGCTCAGCCCTCGACAATCAGCGCGCGGTGACGGTGCGCGGGACGTTCCTGCAGAACCGCGACTACCTCGACTTCTACTACCAGGGGCGCTATACGGTGGTCGAGATGGAGGCGGGGCCATATCTCGACGCGTGCTACGAGATCGGCCAGCCCGACCGTTACCCGGTCAATGAGAGCGTCAACATGGCGCAGGCCCACTTCGACCTCGGCATCGTCCACTACGCGTCTGACACCCCCTACACCCAGGCGCGCACGCTCGGCGCGCGCGGGCTCAGCTATCGGGGGATGGACTCGACCTACGCCTCGGCTATCGCAGTGGCGAGGAGGATCCTGCAGCGCGAGGAGGCGCTGATTCCCCAGAAGTAAACGTCAGGTGCTCGTGGGGGTGGTTGTGCTCGCCCGCTCCGTGATGGATCTCGCCGCACGGGTGGCAGCTCTCGACCTGAATCGTGGTATGCCCGATCGCAAAGCGCCCGCACAGGCGCTGCTCGAGATCGCGGACGATGTGCTCGGCGTCGCCGAGGGGGCAGTCTCCGACAACGACATGCACGCTGAGGGCTGTGTCTTCGGAGGACAGTGCCCACACGTGCAGGTCGTGGAGGCCGGAGACCTTTTCAGTGTGCTTGATCTCGTCGGTCACCGCTGAAAGATCGATGTCGGGCGGCGTCCCCTCCAGGAGCAGGTTGACCGTCTCCCGCACGATCCTCCACGCCCCGAACGCGATCAGCGCGGCTATGCCCAGCGACAGTATCGGGTCGATGTAGAGCCAACCGGTCAGCAGGATCACGACTCCTGCGAGGACAACCCCGACCGAAGCGCCCAGGTCGCCCGCCAGATGGATGAACGCAGCACGCATGTTCAGGCTCTTCGTCTCCCGCCGGAGCCCAAAGATGACGTACGAGTTGACGGCGATGCCGATCAGGGCCGCCGCGATGACCACCCACCCCTGCACCGGTTCGGGGTTGGCCAGCCGGCGCAGGGCCTCGTAGGCGATGGCGATCACGATCACGATCAATGTCACCGAGTTGACCAGGGCGGCAAGGATGCTCACCCGTTGGTAGCCGTAGCTGCGGTGGCGGTCGGCGGGACGTTTCGACTGTTCGACCGCGAACCAGGCCAGGCCGAGGGCGAACACGTCCGTCAGGACATGGCCGGCGTCGGACAGGAGCGCCAGGGAGTGTGAGATCAGCCCCCCGGCGAACTCGACCAGCAGGATGACGCAGGTCAGCGCCAGCGCCGTCTTGAGAGCGGCCCCGCGCCGGTTCACATGTTCCACAAATTCACTCTACCCATCGCCTCAGGGGTTCCCACGAAATCACGTCATTTCGTGGGGCGGGTCCCGTCACCAGCTCTCGCCACGTTTCAGGTAGGCGAGGAGCATCCCGTGGCGTAGTCCCTCGTGGCTGACGTGGAGCAGCGCCAGGCCGTACCAATCGAGCAGGAGGAGGAGGGCCTCGACGCCGGCCCGGAGCGCCTTGACCCGGTTCGCAGGCATGCCGTACCGAGTCGCCAGGTGGCTTGCCCTGTGTCCGTCGAGGCGGCTCTCGCAGGTCAGCAGGTCGGCGGTCGTCAGGACAGCCGGAGGGTTTCGCCGGGCCAGCACCCCGGGCAGGTTGGAAGCCGTGCCGCCGGTGGCGACCAGCCTCTCCACCTCCCCATCCGGGGCCTGGGTCAGCTCACGCAGGGCTGCCCGGCGCAGGCGGGCACGCTCCTGTGGCTTGGGAGGATCTGAAAGGTACGTGGCGGCGAGCACACCGGAGCCGATCGGGAGCCCGGCCGAGCGCAGCATCTTCTCGTCTCTGGCGATGACGACCTCTGTCGAGGCGCCGCCGAGGTCGACCAGAGCCCACTCGCGGCGAATGGCATGGCGGCTCGCCGCGCCGAGAAAGCTGAGCTCGGCCTCGCGCTTCGAGGAGATGATCCGCACGGGCTCGCCGATCGCCGCGCTCGCCTGGCGGACGAAGGCGGCTCCGTACGACGCTGACGCACCGCCTGGGTGGCGCACGCGATGAGCAGGTCGTAGCCGTGGGAGCGGGCCTGCCCGCAGACTTTGCGCACCGCCCGAAGCGCGATGCCCGCGCGGCTGCCGATCGCCCCGTTGCGGGCGACCTGCGGACCGAGCTCCGGCATCTCGACGTAGTGGGCCACCTCCTCGAGCCGGCCCCTCACGATGTCGGCGACGAGGACGTGGACTGTGTTGGACCCGATGTCCAGCGCGGCAAGACGCATTCATTTGGAACTCTAGAATCACGACGTGGCGAAACGCACTCGTATCGAGCGCGACTCGATGGGCGAGATGCAGGTCCCCGCCGACGCGTACTACGGCGCATCGACCCAGCGCGCGGTCACCAACTTCCCCATCTCCGGCCAGCCGATGCCACGCCGTTTGATCCGCGCCCTCGGGATGGTCAAGCGCGCGGCCGCACAGACGAACCGGGAGCTGGGCCTCCTGCCACGCAGGCGCGCCCGCGCGGTCGCGGCTGCCGCTCAGGAAGTAATCGATGGGAAGCTCGACGATCAGTTTCCGATCGACGTCTATCAGACCGGTTCAGGCACGTCGACCAACACCAACGCCAACGAGGTCATCGCCAACCGGGCCACTGAGATCCTCGGCGGCGAGCGTGGCTCCAAGCTCGTACATCCCAACGACCATGTGAACCTCGGCCAGTCGTCGAACGACGTCATCCCCACTGCCATCCAGCTGGCGGCGGCAATGGCCATACAGGACGAGCTCATCCCGGCGCTGGAACGTCTTCATCGCGCGCTCGAAGTGAAAAGCAAGGAATTCTGGCCGGTGATGAAGACCGGCCGCACCCACCTCCAGGACGCCACGCCAATCCGCCTCGGCCAGGAGTTCAAGGGTTACGCGGGCCAGGTCGAGGAGTCGATCCGCCGCGCCGGCGGCGCGGTCGACGAGCTGGCGCGGGTGCCGCTCGGCGGGACTGCAGTGGGGACTGGCATCAACACGCATCCGCAGTACGCGCGCGTCGCCGCGGCCCGCCTCGCGAAGGCGAGCGGTGTCGCGGTCAGGGAATCGACCAACCACTTCCACGCACAGGCCACGATCGACGCGGTGGTCGCTGCGCATGGCGCGCTGCGAACGATCGGGACGAGCCTGTGGAAGATCGGCTCTGACATCCGGCTCATGGGGACCGGCCCCATCGCCGGTCTTGGTGAGCTGCGGCTGCCGGAGACCCAGCCGGGCTCGAGCATCATGCCGGGCAAGGTCAACCCGGTGATCATCGAGTCGCTGCTGATGGTGATCGCTCGCGTCTACGGCAACGACACCACGGTCGTCGTGTCCGGCCAGGCAGGCAGCCTGTTCGAGCTCAACGTGATGATGCCGGTTGCTGCGCAGGCCATTCTCGAGTCGATCACGCTGCTCGCCACTGCGACGCGCAATTTCTCGGAACGCTGCGTCGAAGGCCTCCAGGCGACCGACCGCGGACCCGAGCTGGTGGAGCGGAGTCCGATGCTCGCAACTGCGCTCAACCCGGTGATCGGTTACGACGAGGCGGCGAAGCTGGCCAAGGAGTCGATGCGGACCGGGCGCTCGATTCGGCAGCTGGCCCGCGCGCGGGGCGTCAGCGAAAAAGAGCTGAACAAGGTGCTCGACCTTGGCAAGATGACCAAGCCTGGTCTAGAGGGCCCGGGCGGGGGCGGCTGACTGCTCGACCCATGAAAATGGAGCACCCGCTCCGCCGTTTTCGTCTTGCGGCCGTATTGCTCGGCATCGTGGTCGTGGTCGGGATCACCGGTTACCGGCTGATCAACGGCTGGGGCCTGCTCGACTCGTTCTACATGGTCATCATCACAATCAGCACCGTCGGCTACACGGAGGTACATCCCCAGGGCTCCGCGGGAAGGCTCTTCACGTCCGGCCTGATCGTGGTCGGCGTGGCCACGATGCTGTACGGCTTTGGCGTTTTCGCGGAGACCCTGGCGGACAATTCATTCGGGAGATACCGGAGAGAGCGTCAGTTGGAAAGAGACCTGAAACACCTGCGCGACCACTTCATCATCTGCGGCTATGGCCGCATCGGCACGCAGATCGTGGCGGAGTTTGAAGACCACAAAGTCCCCTACGTGGTGATCGACCAGACGGAGGAGGCGCTCGAGAGGATTCGCGCCGAAGGCAGGCTTCACATCGAAGGCGACGCGTCGAAGGAGGACGTGCTGCTGCAAGCCGGGATCGAGCGCGCGCGTGGACTCGTCTCGGCGGTCGACTCCGATGAACGCGCCGTGTACATCGTTCTCGCGGCCCGCGCCTTCAATCCCAAGCTCTACATCGTCGCCCGGGCCGGCCGGCCGGACTCCATCCGGCGCCTCGAGCTCGCCGGCGCGACGCGCACCATCTCGCCGTACGTGATGGCGGGTCACCGCATGGCCGAGCTCGCGATCCGGCCCGCGATGCTGGACCTGCTCGACACGCTGCACCACGGCGAGGCCGGCATCGGCGTCGAAGAGATGGTGGTGACCCCGGCGAGCAAGGCGATCGGCAACACCCTCGACGAAGCCGGCCTGCTGGCGTCCAACGCAGCGAAGGTGCTGGCGGTTCGCAAGACGGATGGAACGGTGAACGTCAATCCACCGGCGAGCGCAAGGCTCGAGGAGGGCGACCTCGTGATTGCCCTGGGCACCGAGGATCAGCTTTTTGAGTCAGCGTCGAAGCTGAGATAAAAGGAGAGCGCGCCCGTCGCGGAGGCCTCCAAACGTGCGCTTAAAGTGAAGCCGTGAGAAGGGTGGAACGCCGTCCGGAGCTCGTCGCTTTGGGCTCCCTGGCCATCGGCGTGGCGCTGGTCGTGGCCAAGCTCGTGGTCGGGGTCCTTACAGGGAGCCTCGGCATCCTGAGCGAGGCCGCGCACTCTTTCCTCGACCTGGCGGCCAGCGGATTCACGCTGGCTGCGGTCCGCACGTCCCACAAGCCTGCCGACAGCGAGCACCCCTACGGTCACGGCCGGACCGAAAACCTGGCCGCGTTCGCCGAGGGAATCCTTCTGATGCTCACCGCAGCATTCATCGCCTTCGAGGCGATCCGCCGCCTTGCTGAGGGCGGCGCGGCAGTCAATCCCGCCGGCTACGCGTTCGGATTGCTCATCGCCACGCTCGCCATCGAGGCGGGGCGGGCCGGGATCCTGCGCCGCGTCGGCCGCCTCGCTGCCAGCGAAGCCATGCTCGCCGACGCCACCAACCGGCTCTCCGACGTGCTGGCCACGGTCGGCGTGATCGCCGGTCTCATCGGAGTGCGGATGGGGTTTACCTGGGCCGACTCGGTGGCCGCGCTGCTGGTGGCGGGGATCGTCGCGCGCGCGGCGGGACTGCTGGCGTGGCGCTCTGGCGACATCCTCATCGACCGCGCTCCGGCCGGTGCGGAAAAGCAATTGCGAGAGGCGATTCGCGACGTCGACGGCGTGCGCGAGGTCCGGTCGGTGCGGGTGCGAAGGTCAGGTCCCAACATGATCGGCGACGCGAGCATCGCGACCGGACGCATGCTCTCGGTCGAAGCGGCAGGCGCTCTCGTCGACGATGTGAAGACGCGTGCCCGCTCGGTGCTTCCCGGCCTCGACCTGGCCGTGGCCGTGCAGGGACAGGAGCAGCAGGGCGACCTGGTGGAGAGGATCCACGCCGCCGCGGCGCGAAACGGCGGCGTTCGCGACCTTCACAACGTGACCGTTGAGCGCGAAGCCGACGGGTCACTGCACCTGACGATGCACGCAAAACTGCCGGGCGACCAGACGCTGGCAACCGCGTCCGGCACGAGTCGCCGCCTGGAGCGCTCGATTCGCGCGGAGCTCCCCGAGGTGACGCGAATCGACATCCACCTCGAGCCGATGGAGCCTGAGGTCGTGCCCGGTGAAGACGTGACAGCCCGCCGGGCCCAGCTCGCGGCCCGCATGCGCGAGATTGTTGAGGCGCATCCGGAGGTGAGGCGCTGCCTCGACGTCGAGCTCAGCGATCGAAACAATCGCATCTACGCGCACGTCGTGGCCGAAGTCTCAGGCGAGATCAGCCTCGAGCATGCGCACGAGATCGAGAGCGAGCTCGAGGAGACTATCCGCCGCGAGATTCCGGAGGTGCACGAGGTCGTTACACGCGTCACGGCATGAGGGGTTTCCATTGAAGTGAGGCCTGGGCGCGAGGCGGACCTGTCCGGCCTGATCGAGCTGATGCGCAACGAGGTGGTCGAAGGCCGCCAGGACATGGCGCCGAGCGAGAGCTTCTTGCGGCGCGTGCTGGCGCACTTCGATTGGGAGACCAAGTCGCGGGTGATTGAGGAGGCAGGTCGGATGGCCGGCTCTGTGCTGGTGATGAGCAGGCCTTCGCCGGACGGCGTGATCGCGACCGTCTACGCGGCGGGCAACGGCGATAGATATCGCGACATGGTGCGATGGGGCGTGCAGTTCGCGCGCGCAGCGGGCGCGACCATCGTCCAGACCACCGTCGCCGCCGGCCGCGGCGACGGCCTCGCGTACGCCGGCCTGAAAGTGGTTCGCCCCTGGTGGCGGATGGACCGCACCCTGGCGGACGGCCTGCCGGATGTTGCCGCGGTGCCCGGCTATCGGGTGATCGACGGCACGGCTGTACGGCCAGGGCGGTGGTCGGAGATGTTCAACCGGACGTTCGTGGACCACTGGCGATTCATGCCCCGGGCCGAAGGCGAGATCCTTGCCGGCAAGCATCCCCAGCTGAGCCTGATGGCGGTCACAACTGAGGCCGGCGCACCCGCCGCGATGACGCTGGCCGAGATCGAGGCATATCCGGGCGACGCGCGGCCGCAGCCGGTCGGGTTGGTGAGCTCGGTCGGCACAGTGCCGGAGCACCGGCGGCGTGGTCTCGCCAGCTGGCTGGTGGCCGAATCGCTCCATCGTCTGCGCAGCGCCGGCGCGCGCCACGCGTCGCTCTACGTCGACGGACTGAGCCCTATGCGCGCCTATGACGTCTACGGAAAGCTGGGCTTTGCGGTGAAGTTCGAGGCCGAGGTCTGGGAAGCTACGTTCCCGTGAAATTCCCGGCGGCGGCCGCCATATGCCTTGTTGCATTTTCGGCTTGCCAGTCTCCCCACCCTGGCCCTCCCCAGCAAGTGGGGAGGGCTCTGGAGAAGCCCCCTCCTACTCTGGCTCAGGCCATCAGCCGTTCCACGCCTCTCGGGGTGGCCGGCTCTTCCACGACCGTCTTTCTGAGTTTCGGGCTGAGGATCCGCAACCAGGGCCAGCTCGATGCGCTGCTCGCCTCCGGCAAGACGGTATCTGCATCCGAGTACGCGGCCCGTTTTGGACCCGACCCCGTCTTCGTCCAGCGAGCCGTGGCGACGCTGCAAGCCGCCGGCCTGCATGCGATCTGGCGATCGCCATCGAGCTTGATCGCGGCGGACGGCCCCGCACCGGCGGCCTCCCGGCTGCTCGGCGTGGACATCGAAAACTACCGAATGGCGGACGGGGTGACTTTTTACGCCACGCTCGATCAGCCCCATCTCCCGGCGGCGATCGCTGCTGCGACAGCGGCCGTCAGCGGCCTCGACGACTACCACCGTGACCGCGGCTACGCCGTCCGCCCGGGCGGCTTGATCCCCGTCGACGTGTTGAGCTACTACAACCTGAAGGCGCTTCGCGACGCGGGTCTCGACGGGACAGGGCAGACGATCATGCTGCCCGAGATCGACGACCTGCCGAACATGACCGACCTGGACAAGTTCGCCTCCAAGTTCGGACTTCCGGCGTTCGAGTCGGTGCTGACCCTTAGGCGCGACCCGAACTGGGGCACGCCTGAGAAGGCGCAGGGCGAGACCGCGCTCGACCTGGAGATCATCCATGAGGTGGCGCCCAACGCCAAGCTGGTCGTCTACCTCTCGTCGCCGGACTTCGGCCACAGCGACCGTGCGTTCGACCAGATGGTCTCGGATCATCCTGGCTCGATCATCTCGGAGAGCCTGGGATCCTGCGAGCCGGACACCCCCAGCGGCGCTCGCGACAACTACGCGGCCATCCAGGATCGAGCGGTGGCATTGGGCGTGTCGCATTTCGTCGCCAGCGGGGACAACGGCGCTTATACGTGCGGCCTCGACCAGGATCCGGCCGGCAGCTTCCCGTCGACGCTGCCGTCGGTCACGTCGGTCGGCGGCACCACCGTCTTCGAATCCAAACAAGGCGCGTATTTCAAGGAGTACGCGTGGGGCAGCCCCCTCGACCAGAGCGGCGGGGGCGGCGGCGCGAGCCAGTTTTACGCCATGCCGGCTTACCAGAAGAGCGAGGGTCCGACGCGGACCCGCTGACGGGGTTTCACATCATCTTCGGCGGCCATGACGAGCAGGTGGGTGGAACATCGGCGGCAACGCCGCTGTGGGCCGGCACGGCGGCGCTGATCAACCAGGACCTGAAGCAAAAGGGATTGCACGAGATCGGTTTCGCCAACCCGGCGCTCTACTGGATGGGCGAGAACTCTTCACGCCTCAGCCCTAAACCGTTCCACGACGTGACGTCCGGGAACAACCTCTTCTATGACGCGGGAAACGGCTGGGACTTCGCCACGGGCTGGGGCAGCATGGATGCGTCGGCGCTCGATGCGGCATGGGTGCGATACGTCAAGGGAGGCGGATGAAAAAGCGCGGGCCTGATCGACGACAAAACGTGGGACGGCGCGCCGGTGAAACGGGCACGCGACCGATCGAAGGGCCACCGCTCGTGACGTGTCCGCACTGTGGTTCGATCGTGCCGGCGGGTGAGTTCTGCGGCCACTGTGGCGCGCATCTGACTGCCAACAGCCGTCGCAGGATGCATGCCTTCGCCGCGGTGCCCAATGAGCGCGTGGTTCAACTCTCGATCATCAGCACGCTGCTGCCGCACCTGCCGCATCGACGCGGCGCTTCATTTCGCTTTGCATTGATCGCGGGCGCGGCGCTGGTCGGCGTGCTGGC
>VBII01000153.1:1038-3914 GCA_005887735.1 Chloroflexota bacterium | reverse complement strand
AAGCACAGCAGCGACAATTGAGCCGTGCAACGCATCGGCGTCGACGCCGTCTCCGTCGACCGGATCGCCCGCGCGGTAAAACGCTCCGGCCCCGGCTTCCTCGCCAAGGTCTACACCGCCGCGGAGCTGGCGTACTGCGCGGGCAACGACGAGCGGCTCGCCGGGCGCTGGGCGGCCAAGGAAGCGGTGATCAAATGCTTCGACGGCACCGGAATCTGCTTTCCGCGCCGGCGGATCGAGGTCCTGCCGGGCCCCAACGGCGCCCCCCGCGCCCGCCTGCTGGGCAACGATCGCGGCGCCCAGGTCGAGGTGAGCATCACCCACCACAGCCGCCTGGCCGTGGCCACCGCCCACCTCGAGATCCCGGACGCGGGCACCATGCTTCCGGCGCCCGACGCCGTGCTCATCCCCGCGCGGCCGAAAGACGCCCACAAGGGCACCTTCGGCACCGCCGTCGTGCTGGCCGGGAGCCTCGGCCTCACCGGCGCGGCGTTTCTCTCCTCGACCGCCGCGGCGCGGACCGGCGCCGGCCTCGTCAGGCTGCTGGTCGCGGACACGATCTATCCCATCCTCGCCGCCAAATGCACCGAGGTCATGGCGACGCCGGTCCCGGAGGTCGCCCCCGGCGCGATCGGCCACGCCGCGTACGACTCCGTCCTCCGCCAGCTCGCCACCGCGGAGGTCGGCATCGTGGGACCGGGCCTGGGCCGCGACAGCTCCACCTGGCGGCTGGTCGTCGACCTGGCGCTGCACGCGAGATGCCCGCTGGTCATCGACGCCGACGGGCTGAATGCGCTGGCCGACTCGCAGCGCTCCAAAGGCAAGCTGGGCAAGAACCGAGTCCTGACTCCGCATCCGGGCGAGCTCGGACGCCTGACCGGCAAGACCGCCGACGCGATCAACGCAGACCGAACAGCCGCCGCGCGCAAGGCGGCCAAGGAGTGGGGGGCGATCGTGGTGTTGAAGGGCGCGCGCACCGTCGTCGCGCATCCCGACGGCAGGACGAGCGAGGACCCGCACGAGGTGCCGGCCCTGGCCAGCGGCGGGACCGGCGACGTCCTGTCCGGCATCATCGGCGGCCTGATCGCCCAGGGCTCGGAACCGTTCGCCGCGGCCGTCACCGGCGTGTACGTTCACGCCGCGGCGGGGCGCCGGATCTCAGACCGGCTCGGCGACTCGGGCCTGCTCGCCGGCGACCTGCTGCCCGAGATCCCGCTGGTGATGAACGTGTTGCGGCAGGGCGGCCTCTGAGCACCAGCCTGCGCTGGGCGGAGATCGACCTCGAGGCGGTCAGCTCCAACTGCGCGCGCATCCTCAGCCACGTGCCGCGCGGGACGAAGCTTTTCGCAGTCGTCAAGGCGAACGGCTACGGCCACGGCGCGGTGCCGGTGGCCCACGCCGCCCTCGAAGGTGGAGCGGGCGGGCTCGCCGTGGCCACCCTGGAGGAAGCCGCGCAGATACGCGGCCTCATCGACGCGGAGCACGTGCTCGTCATGGGAGGCCTCCTGCCGGCACAGGCCACAACTGCCGCGGCCACCGGCTGCAGCCTCGCGGTCTCGAGCCGCGAGCTGGCCGAGGCCCTCGCCAATTCCGACCCGGCGGTGCCCTCATCGACGAGTCGCGTGGGATGAGGCTCGCCGGCACCTGGACACACTTCGCGTCGTCCGAGTCCGATGACGCGATGACCCGGCGCCAGTTCGAGATCTTTCTCGACGCCGTGTCGCGATTCGAGGTGGGACCCGGAATGCGCCATGCGTGCAACTCCGCCGGTGCTCTGAACCACCCCGACTTTGCGCTGGACGCGGTGCGGTGCGGGATCTCCATCTACGGCTGCGAGTGGCCGGGCACCAGGCCGGCGCTGGCTCTTCGGGCTACTGTCACGCACCTCAAGACGGTGGAGAAGGGCGCGACGGTTGGTTACGGCGCGTTGTGGAAGGCGCCCGGCCAGGCGCGGGTCGCCACGGTCGCGATCGGGTACGCCGACGGCGTCCACCGCGCCCGCGCCAACCGGGGCCATGTCCTGGTCCGGGGCCACCGCGCACCGCTCATCGGCATGGTCAGCATGGACGCCATCACCCTCGACGTCAGCGACGTGCCCGGCGTCCAGGTGGGCGATACCGCGACCTTGATCGGCCGCGATCGCGACCAGGTGAT
The DNA here is from genome assembly GCA_005887735.1 of Chloroflexota bacterium. Taxonomy (GTDB): domain Bacteria; phylum Chloroflexota; class Dormibacteria; order Dormibacterales; family Dormibacteraceae; genus 40CM-4-65-16. Next base: position 1,760 of record VBII01000153.1, on the reverse strand, counting down.
CACCGCGGAAGAGGTCGCGGAGTGGTCGGGCACCATCAGCTACGAGGTGCTGACGTCGATCGGCCAGCGGGTCGAGCGCCGCCACTTGCCCAACCCGTCACGGCAGGCGTAGCGCAGGCAGGAACCTCGGCGTCCGCCGCGCCTGCGTCAGCTGCTCGAACGCGAACGCAAATCCGAGGAGCCGTGACTCAGACCCCGCACCTGCGAAAAAGGTGAGGCCCAGAGGCAGGTCATGTGCAAACCCCGCGGGCACCGTGATGACCGGGTATCCGGCGACGGCCGCCGGTTGCGTGCTGCCTCCGAGGTGCTTGTCACCGCTCAGCTCATCGATCCTTCCCGCCGGCATGCCGCTGGGGGCGACCAGCGCCGCAATGCGGTGTTTGCGCATCACGCGGTCGATTCCCTCGGTCCGGGCAAGACGCAGAGCCTTCTCGCGAGCCTCGCGATACTTCGTCGTCGCCAGGCCGCGCGTCTTCAGGGACTCCTCGAAAAGTTCCTGCCGGAAGTACGGCATCTCTTCCGCCGCATGCCTCCGGTTCCAACGGACCACGTCGGCGAGGCTCTTGACCGCCAGCCCGCGGCGTCCACGGAGGTAGCGATCGAGGCCGTCTTTGAGCTCGCAGAGAAGGATCGTGTGCTCGGCGTCGGCTTCCCGAAGCTCCTTGAAAGCTGCGGGCTCGACCTCGACCAGGATGGCGCCGCAATCCTTCAGCGCCGCGAGC
>VBII01000153.1:0-1006 GCA_005887735.1 Chloroflexota bacterium | reverse complement strand
TTCGCCTGCGCCGCAGCGCACCTTTGCGGAGGCCGCCGCGATAGTCGGCCGGGCGGGTCGCGATCACGCCGAGAACAAGCGCGGCGTCCTCGACCGATCGCGCCATGGGCCCCGCTGCATCCTGGCTCGCTGAGATCGGGATGATCCCGGCCTGGCTCACCACGCCCACTCCGGGCTTGATGCCGACGATCCCGTTCGCCGACGAAGGGCTGATGATCGATTCGTCGGTCTCGGTCCCGATCGCGAATGCGGCGAACCCGGCAGCCGCGGCCACGCCAGAGCCGGAGCTGGAGCCGCTGGGAGTCCGGTCGAGAACATGCGGGTTGTGCGTCTGCCGCCCGCGACCGCTCCACCCTGAGCTCGAGCGGTTGGAGCGGATATTCGCCCATTCGCTCAGGTTGGTCTTGCCGATGACGACCGCCCCGGCGCGGCGCAGCCGGGCCACCAGCGGTGCGTCGCGAAGGGCTGGAGCGCCGGTCATGGTGTCTTTGACCAGCACCGGCAGGCCGTGGAGCGGCCCGCGCACGCGGCCCCGCCGCCGCTCGAGGTCAAGCCGCCTCGCGATCTCGGCCGCAATCGGGTTGAGCTCGATCACGCTGTGTGTCATCTCGCGGTCGAGCGCGGCGATGCGGCCAATGCACATCTGAACTAGCTCGGCCGAAGTGAGATCGCCGCCTGCGAGCCTGCGCCCCAGGTCGCTCGCGGTCAGCTCGGCCAGTTCGGGATGTGGGCCCACGCTGCGGGCAGTGTATTGCGCCCGGGAATAGGGCCTCCACCCTTGCCATTTCCAATGGTGACAAGGCAGGTGATCCTAAACTGGCTCTACTGATGGCGGAACCCGCCGCACAAACTGCCTTCGCGGAAGAGGCATTGACCCATCTCGATACGCTCTACAGGGGTGCGCTCCGGCTCACCCACGATCCCGACCAGGCCCAGGACCTCGTCCAGGAGGCGTACCTCCGCGCCCTGCGTTACCAACACAGCTACCAGGCTGGGACCAACATGA
>VBII01000017.1 GCA_005887735.1 Chloroflexota bacterium | reverse complement strand
TTTGTTAGAGGTCGAGCCGTCTACACCGAGTCGTTCGGCTTTTCGCACATGGGTGGGTCGGCTCAGCTGGAGGCGCACGTTTGCGCCGGCGCGCTGGATCTGGCCGCCGCCCGATGGCCTTATCACCGCGTTATCGTGCGCACGGATTGCGCTCCAGTCGTCCGCAGCCGAATGCCCTCGAGCGACAGTTTTCGCGTGGCAGTCCACGAAGTCCGCGAACGGTGCCGCCGTGGATGGCGCGTGGTGCGTTATGTCAGCCGTAAAGCAAATCCCGCACACGAGCTTGCGCGTGAGGGATTGAAGAGTCTTTCCAAACAACCGATGCTCGCAGCCGCGTAGAAACGCGTTCAGGGCGATTTAATCGGGCGCAGCTAGAATTGCTGCGCTCGATTTATTTTTTGGCAAGGGAGAGGAAATGGCACCTGAGGAAGCACAGCAGAATGCGCCGCGCCGGCGTGGACGTCCGCCCGGTTCCAAAACGAAAACCACTCGCCAGAAGCGAGAAGGCGGGGGGGAGCTCATTGATCGGCTCAACGCGATGGTCGCCCAGTTGATCACCAAGAACAAGCAGCTGCAGCGCCAGGTCACGAAGCTGACGCAGCGCGCCGGAAAAACCGCGGCAAACAAGAACGTCGAGCGGGAGCTGCGCACGATCTCGAGGCGCGTGCAGCGAGCGCTCGGATCCACAACCAAGCGGCGACGGAAGACCGCACCCACAGACGGGCGCAAGCGCAAGCCCGCGACCCGGAGGCGTCGAACCTCTTAAGAGCCGGTCGACTCCATGTGTTTGGCGGTGCGGTAGGCGTCGACGATGCTGAACACGTAAAGCGCGCCTGGCCCCAGCTCGAGGGGTACACCAAGGGATAGTCCGATTACGTAGAAGTGCCCGCAACCGGGGATGACGGCCAGCGCCGCCGCGGCCCATGGGCTCTTCCGGTGCGCGGCCAACGGTCGGTAGTACGCGCCCGAGGCCGGCGCGCCACATCGCGGGCACGGCGCGCTCGGGTTGGTCAGGAGCGCCCCGCAGCGCCCGCACAGGACCTCGGCTGCCATCTCGTTCTATGTTGCCAATTTTGCTAGCGTCCTAACCGTGGATCTCGGGTTCACTCGGGAAGAGGAAGCCTTCCGGCAAGAGGTCCAAGGCTGGCTCCAAGCCAACCTTCCCGCCGAGTGGCGGCACGGCGCCGCCGGCGGCTTCCGAGAGGAAGAGGAGACCGAAGTCCAGCGCGACTGGCAGAAGCGGCTGCATCAGGGCGGCTGGCTGAAGCTTGGCTGGCCGGAGGAAGCCGGCGGCCGTGGCGCGACGCCCGTGATGCAGGCGATCTACCAGGAAGAGATGGCGCAGGCCGGTGCGCCTGGCATCCTCGGCCGCCTGGGGGTGACGTTGCTCGCGCCGACGCTGGTCGCTCTCGGCTCCGACTGGCAGAAGGAGACCTACGTCGAGAAGATCCTGAGCGGCGAGCTGATCTTCTGCCAGGGATTCAGCGAGCCGGACGCCGGAAGCGATCTGGCCGGCCTTCGCACGCGCGCCGAGCGGCGGGACGGCAAGTGGGTGCTGAGCGGCCAGAAGACGTGGTCCAGCGGCGCGCACTACTCCGACAAGAGCTTTCTCCTTGCCCGCACGGACCCCGCCGCCGAGCCGCATCGCGGGATCGGGTTTTTCCTGGTCGATATGCACCAGCCGGGCGTCGAGGTCAGGCGGATCAAGCAGATGACTGGCGGTGGCGAGTTCTGCGAGATCTTTCTCTCCGCGGCCGAGGTCGATGAACGTGACCTCGTCGGGCAGCCGGGCGACGGCTGGAAGATCGCGATGACCGTTTTCGGCTTCGAGCGGGGAGGCCTCGCCCAGGCGGCACGCTTCGAGCGAGCGGTGGCCGAGCTGGCGACGCTCGCTCGCGAACGTGGAGTGGGGTCGGATGTCACCACGCGACAGAAGATCGCTCAGGCCCAGATTGAGGCGCACGTCTTTCGGCTGATCGGCCTGCGCAACCTCACCAAAGCGCAACACGGCCATGCGCCCGGGCCTGAAGCCAGCCTGACCAAGCTCTACTGGAGCGAGATGGACAAGCGCCTGCAGGAGGCCGCGATCGGCGTCGAGGGGATGTACGGTGCCCTCGCGCCCGAGTCCTCGCTCGCCATCGAGGACGGGCGCTGGCAGTACGGCTGGATGTGGGCGCAGGCCGAGACGATCTATGCCGGCTCTTCGGAGATCCAGCGCAACATCATCGCCGAGCGCGTGCTCGGCCTTCCGCGTGGGCGATGAGAAATCAAGAAGGCCCCTCCTCATCGGGCGTGCCCGCCGCCGCCGCGCCTGTCATCGACCGCCTCAAGTCACGTATCGGAGCGGACGGACCTGCGTTGCAGGCAACCGTCGAAGCCGGGCACGTGCGCCGATTCGCCGAGGCAATCGGAGATCCCAACCCGCGGTGGTCCTCGGAGGCTCCGCCGACGTTTCTCGTCGCACTCGTGCCAGTTTCGCTGCACCTGGCGGAAGCTGAGGAGTACGGCAAAGGCTGGCTCAACGGTGGCAACCGCTTCGAATATTTCGCGCCGCTGATGATCGGTGACCAGATCACCGCGACGGGCCGGATCGCCGACGTTTATGAGAAGTCAGGTTCGACGGGACCGCTGTTGTTCATCGTCTTCGAGACCGATTACGTCAACCAGCGGGGCGAGCTGGTGGCGCGGCTGCGTGGGACGACGATCCGGCGGTGAGCGTGAGCGTCGGCGAAGATCTCCCTGAGCTGGTCAAGCATCCGACCACTCGCCAGCTCGTGCAGTACGCCGGAGCGCAGGGCGATTTCTACGAGATCCACTACGACCAGGAGTACGCGCGGAGCGTGGCGTTGCCCGGGGTGATCCTGCACGGGTTGCTCAAGGCGGCGTTCCTCGGCCAGCTCGTCACCGACTGGCTCGGCGACCGCGGAACTTTGAAGACGTTCGAGGTCAGCTATCGCGGCGTGGACGTGCCGGGCCATCCGTATCGCTGCCGCGGGCGGGTCACCCGGGTCGCCGGAAACGATGTCGAGGTCGAGGTCTGGGGCGAGGACGAAACGGGGAAGCGAACTACGGTTGGAACGGCAACGGTAGAGCTGGATTGATGGTTTACGTCTATTTGGCGCTGAAGTTCATCCACATCGCGGCGGCCATCACCGCGGTGGGCTCGAACATCACGTACGGCGTGTGGAACGTGCGCGCCCAGAGCGACTCCGGACAGCTTGGATTCGCGCTCAAGGGAATCAAGTTCATCGATGACCGGATCGCCAACCCGGCCTACGCGGTGCTGCTCGTAACCGGTCTTTTGATGGTCTTCATCAACCGCTGGCCGATCACGTCGCTGTGGATCGTTCTTGCCCTGATCCTGTTTGCGGCACTTGCCGTGCTTGCGTTTCGGGTTTACTCGCCGCTGCT
>VBII01000152.1:1897-5343 GCA_005887735.1 Chloroflexota bacterium | reverse complement strand
GCCGATTTTCGGCGACGAAGAGTTGAGCCGCCTCAACCAATACGCCGCCAGCCTCACCGCGGGCCTCGACCGCGTCACCCTCAGCTCTAAGATCGCGGCCCTCGAGCGAGCCAAGACCGACTTCTTGAACATCGCATCGCACGAGCTGCGTGGCCCCATGACGGTGATCAAGGGTTACCTGACGATGCTCGAGGCGGGCGCGTTGGGCGACCTGGCCCCCAAGGCGCGTTCGGTCCTTCCGCTCCTGATCTCCAAGTCGGACGAGGTCAACTGGATGATCGAGCAGATGATCGAGGCGTCACGCCTGGAGGAGGGCCGCCTGGCCCTGAAACAGCGGCGGGCCGACATCGTCGAGCTCACCGACTCCGCCATCGATGGCGTGAGGATGCTATTGAGCGGCCACGAGCTCAAGGTCGACATGCCGGTGGAGTCGATCGAAGCCGACGTCGACCCCGACCGTTTTCAGATCGTCATCCGCAACCTGCTCAGCAATGCAGCGAAATATTCGCCGTCAGGCACGGACATCACGGTCGACGTGCGGCGCGACGACGGCAAAGCCCTGGTCTCGGTGCACGACGAGGGCATCGGGATATCGACAGAGGACCAGTCCAGTCTCTTCACGCGATTCGGCCGCATCGACACGACTCAGCACGTGCAGGGCACGGGACTCGGGCTGTGGCTGTCGCGAGAGATCGCGCGCATGCATGAAGGCGATCTGACCGTGGAGTCGAGGACCGGCCTGGGCAGCACGTTCACCTTTTCGGTGCCGCTCAGACACTAGTCTCTTCGCGTGGTCCCGGATGCCCAGGCGCGGTTTGAGGCGCGCCATCCCCTCGACCTGCGGCTGACGCTTGCGCCGCTCGGGTCGGGTCCATGGTTGCGCCACGAAGGCGACACCATCTGGCGCGCCACGCGAACGCCCAAAGGCCCCGCGACGATGCACGTCCAGCATCACCTCGGGTTTATCGATGTGCGCGCGTGGGGCGCCGGCGCGGATTGGGCCGTCGCGCAGACTCCAGCGCTCTGCGGCGACCAAGACGACGAAACGGGGTTTCTCCCCGTCCATCCGCTTCTCGCCCGCCTCCATCGCGAGATCCGAGGCATACGCATGCCCATGACGCACGCGGTCTTCGAAGCGCTCGTGCCGTCGGTCATCCTGCAGCAGGTCACGACCGAGGAGGCGGTCGACTCGTACCGTCACCTGGTGAACGCGCTCGGGGACGTCGCGCCAGGGCCGATCGCCCTCAAGCTCCCGCCTTCGCCTCAGGTTCTCGCCGCCACGCCGTATTGGGCGTTTCACCGTTTCGGCATCGAGCGCCGCCGCGCCGACGTGATCGTTCGAGCGGCGCGGAGCGCGAAGCGCCTCGAGGAGACGGTGACCATGGACCGCGCAAGCGCGTATCAGAGGATGCTGGCGTTTCCCGGCGTCGGCCCGTGGACTGCAGCCAAGGTCGCCATGGCCGCGTTGGGCGACGCGGACGCGGTCCCCGTCGGCGACTACCACCTGCCGCATTCGATCGGCTATGCGTTCGAGGGCACCGCCCGCTCGAGCGATCAGCGCATGCTCGAGCTTCTCGAGCCTTATCGAGGACATCGGGCAAGGGTGATTCGCCTCATCACCGCCGCGGGAATAGGCGCACCGCGCTTCGGCCCGAAAAAGCCCCTAAGGTCGATCGTCGACAAATAAACCGCTAGGCGTCCAGAGTCGCCAGCGTCTCCTCGACCAGCTCGACCAGCTCGCCCATGCCTTTGCTGTCGAAGATCAAACGAGCACCCGCCGCCCTGTACAGCTCAGGCAGCGGCCGCGTGGCGCCGAGGGCGAGTGCCTCGCGATATTTGCGCACGGCCTCACCAGGATCCGCCAGGCTGTTACGCCACACCTGCAGCGCACCGAGCTGGGCGATGCCGTACTCGATGTAGTAGAAGGGGTACTCGAAGAAGTGCGGCTGGAGTACCAGCGCGCGATTCGTTCCGCGTCGAGCCCATCCCAGTCCACCGTGTCACCTTCGAACCGCCTTCTCAGCTCCAGCCACTTCTGGTCCCGAGCATCGGCGTCACGGCCCTCTGGATTCGTATACATCCACTGCTGGAAGGCGTCCACCGAAGCGCAGTGCGTGAAGAAATGGACGGCGCGTTCCAGGAGGGATCGCTTCGCCCGCTGCGCGTCGGCTTCGGTGTAGTAACCGCCATGGCTCTGGTCGATGTACGGCGCCGCGAGCAATTCCATCGACATCGAGGCGACCTCGGCCATCTCCGCGCCCGGATGGCGCTGGAACACCAGAGGCAGGTTGGCGGCCTCGAAAACATGAAAGCAATGTCCCGACTCGTGGAGCAGCGTCCGCACGTCCTCGTCGATGCCGACTGCGTTCATGAAGATAAGCGGCATCTTGCGCACCGGCAGCGAGTCGCAGTAACCGCCGGGTGCCTTGCCTTTGCGGTTGTCAAGGTCGAGCAGCTTCGCGTCGGCCATTTTCTGGAAGTAGGCGTGGAAGTCCGGCTCGACGTGCTGGAAGACCTCGCTCGTGCGGGAGATGAAATCAGCCACGTCGCGATAGGGCTCGAGTGGTGCTCGGCCCTTCGGATCCACCCACAGGTCCCACGGCTTGAGCCGTTGCACGCCAAGGTGCTTGCGACGCACCTCGAGCAGCCGTTTGATGGTGGGTATGACGGCCTGCTCCACCGCTTGGTGAAAGCGAAAGCAGTCGTCGGGCGTGTAGTCGAAGCGGTTCTTCTCGCGATGCATGTAATCGCGATAGTTGTCGAATCCTGAGTTCTTCGCAGCCTGCTGGCGAAGGTCGTACATACGGTCGAAAAAATCAGCCAGCGTGTCGCGCTGCTCGATAAAGGGTTTGAACATGGAGCGAAAGGCGCGCTCGCGGATTGTGCGGTCGTTGCTCTCGAGGAAGGGCCACATCCGCTGCGGCGTCATCTCCTCGCCTTCCCAGTCGACGGTCATGGCGCCGATCACTTTCGCCCACCCAGTGGAGATCTTCGCGAGCTCGGTGAAGAGCGGAACGTTGGCTTCGCTGAACAGCTCGATCTGGTTGCGGAACCGGCGGATCGTCGTCGCCAGGTCGGGCCTCACATACCCGAGATCGACCAGGCGGCGCTGCAGGCGGGTCCGCTGCTCGTCGGCCCTGGGCTCGATCTCGCTGCCGAATCTCAGGTGGGCCGCCTCACTCTCGCGGTCGGCGGTGTTGATCGAGTACGCGAAGTTGGCCAGCGCCGCAGCCTCGTACAGCAGCGATTCGAACTGCGACCAGTCGACAAGCCACGAGTCGACGTTGGCGCGGTCCAGCGGCCGTGCGGCGAGCTCTTCGTAATATGGCGCGACGTCTTGCCAGGTCGCTTCTTTGAAGGCCTCGGCAGACTCAGGTAGAGCGATCACCACACACCCCCCGGCGCACATGCTACAGAGGCTTCTCCGATGAAGTCCTCACCGCTGC
>VBII01000152.1:0-1791 GCA_005887735.1 Chloroflexota bacterium | reverse complement strand
CGCGGTCCGTCTTCGTCAAACGGGCGGCCCACCTGGCCGGCGAGAAGGATCGCCTGGCCTGGCTGGCCGGACGGTGGCCGGTGCCCGAGGTGGTCGGATTCTTCCACGAGCTGGGCGATGACTGGCTTGTGACGCACGAAGTTCCCGGCGTTCCGATGTCCCATCCATCGAAAGCCTGGGGGCCGACTCGCACGGCGACCAGGCTCGGCGAGATCCTTCGCGTCCTGCATTCAACCGACGCGGTCGGTTGTCCATTCGGCACGAGCAAGCGCGGCAACGTGCTCATCCACGGCGACTACTGCCTGCCCAACGTGCTCGTCGAAGATGGAGAGCTGAGCGGGCTGGTCGACGTCGGGCAGTCGGGGCTCGGCAATCCGGAAGACGACCTTGCCGCCGGAGTCTGGACGCTGCAGTACAACTTCGGCAGGGGCTTCGCGCGGCCGTTTCTCGACGCTTACGGCTGGCCGCCCATGACGGACCAGTCGATCGATCGATAGGGTCGAAATATCTCGCCTTCCGCCTCCAGCGCGCGGGGCGTGATCATCTCGCGCTTGCGATGGGTGAGCGTCCAGCCTTTGCGCACGCCGTAGTCGTCGACCGGCCACACGTCGAGCCGGCGCAGCTGGAACATCAAGAACATCTCCGCGGTCCAGCGGCCGATGCCGCGAACCTGGACCAGGCGCGCCACCAGCTCGTCATCAGACAGGGTGTCGACGTCCCCGAGTGGCACGGTCCCCTCGGCCACCTTGCGCGCGAGGTCTGAGATCGCGGCTTCCTTCGATCCGCTGACCCCGGCCGAGCGCATCAAACCCGGAGCGAGGGCCAAAACCGCGGTTGGGGAGAGGCCGCCGTCGAACAGCTTCAAGAAACGGCCCAGGATGGCAGCGGCTGCCGCGCCCGCCAGCTGCTGATACATGATGGAGCGCACGAGCGCGGCAAAGCTGTCGTCCAGCGCGTCGCGCAGCTCCATCGGCCCAGACCGCTTGATGAGCTTGGCCATCGCGGGGTCGCGGCGAGCGACGAGCCTCGTTCCTTTCGCGATCTCTTCGGCAATCTCCTCCCCATTCATGGGGAGGTGTCGCCGCAGGCGACGGAGGGGCTGGTTCCTCAGGCGAACTCGGACATGAACTGGGCGAACTGGTCGGGGCTCAGCCGCAGATCGTCCTCGCCCAGGTCCATGAGGGGTCGCTGGGGGATGTGCTCGGTCGTCGCGAAGTCGGACATCTCGGCGTCCACGTAGAGCAAACCCGTCACCAGGTGACCCTCCGCCCGACCTTCCTCGATGACTTTGATCGCGGCGCGCCGGTCGGTCGGGTCGTGGTCTTCGCCGAGCTTCTTGAGCACGATGTGGGACCCGTCATGCAGCCTCACCTCCCGCACCGTCCCCGGCTCGTAATCGACGTGCACCTCTTCGAAGAACGGGATGAAGGACACGTCGGCGATCGACTCCTCGTGGTCCTTGACCCAGCTGTAGCTCTTCGTCGATCCGTCGTGGTCGTTGAACGTGACGCACGGCGAGATGATGTCGAGGATCGCGGTGCCGCGATGGGCGATGGCGGCCTTGATCAGGGGGACGACCTGCTTGCCGTCGCCGCTGAAGGAGCGGGCGACGAACGAGCAGCCGAGCGCCAGCGCGACCGCGCACGGATCGATCGGCTGGAACGTGTTCACGGCCCCCTTCTTCTGCACCGAGCCGAGGTCGGCGGTCGCGGAGAACTGGCCCTTGGTCAACCCGTAGGTCCCGTTGTCTTCGATGATGTAGGTGCAGTCGACGTTGCGCCGGATCATGTG
>VBII01000151.1 GCA_005887735.1 Chloroflexota bacterium | reverse complement strand
TCCCCTGGGATTCCTGCCCTACGACGCGGCTTACGTGGTGTGGGCTGCGGTCCTCCTTGGCGCTTTCGCCGGGGCGCTCGCCTGGGCAGGGGTGAGCAAGGGGTGGGGCCGCTGGATTGCGGTGGTCGGCGCGCTCGCCCCGTGGTGGGTCATGCACGCGGTCAACGTAGGCCAGGTGGTTCCGCTGGAGGCGGCAGGCGCGGTCATCGCCTGGCGTTTGATGCGCGATCGCCGCGATGTGCTGGCCGGTATCGCCCTCGGCGCGATCCTGTTCAAGCCCAACAACACAGTCCTGGTTCCCTTCGCCCTGCTCTTTGCGTTGCGTTTTCGGTTGTTCGCGAGCTGGGCCGCCGTGGCGGTCGGGGTCCTGCTGGTCATCGTCCTGACGGTGGGCACCGGTGGCATGGCCGAGTACATCACGCAGCTGCGCGGTCCGTTGCCCAAAGGCACCGACGACCTCACACTGCATGGCGCGCTTGGCGGCCTGGTCATCCCCATGGCCATCGTCGGGTCGCTGCTCATCTCGCCGTACCTGCATGCATCCGACCTGGCCATGCTCGCCGCGGCGGGCTGGATGGTCTGGGAGGAGCGCCCGGCGCTGGCGTGGCGCATCCCGCTGGTGGCGATATGGGTGCTCGCGAGCCCGTATCTGTTCGACCGGGCCCTCAGCCCGCACCTCAAGCAGTGGCCGTGGCTCGAGATCGCACTTTTGGTGGTCCTGGTGGTCGGGGCGTGGTGGCCCTTAACAGCCGGGGCTGAATCCAGGAGACGCGCACCGGCATAATCAGGGCGCCCGCGCCACCCTGGGAGACCCCGTGCCACTCGACATCCATGAAATAGAAGGACCGCTTCGCGTGCTGGCCGGGCCTGGCACGGGAAAGACCCACGCGCTGGTCGATCTCTACGAGCAGGCCGTGCGCGAAGGCGTGGCCGGCCGCGATCAGATCCTGGTGCTCACGTTCTCGACGGGAGCCGCGGGTGAGATCGCGCGTCGGATCGACGAACGCTTGCACGACGATTACGGCGAAGCATGGATCTCGACGTTCCACAGCTTCTGCGCACGAATCCTGCGTGACAACGCGCCTGACCGCGAGCGCCTGCTGCTCAACGGCTTTCAGGAATGGATCGTGATGCGCACCGTGCTGGCGGATATCGACCCGACACTGCTCGGCCCGCTCGATGGCGTTCGCCGCTGCGAGGCGTTCGCGCATGACCTGCTCGGGTTCGTCGCCTTGATGAAGCAGAACCTTGTCCACCCCGCGGCTCTGCAGCTGGCGACCGAGGCAAGCGCGAGCGAGCGCTTGCAAGTGCTCGCCTGCGTGTACCAGGCATACCAGCGGCGAATGCGCGAGGCGCGGCTCTTCGATTTCCGAGACCTCATCTCGGCCAGCATCGAGCTCCTCGAAACCAATCCGACCCTTCGCGAGCGGATGCGGACCAAGTTCAAGCTCGTCCTGGTCGACGAGTTCCAGGATGTCGACCCGGCGCAGTTCGAGCTGTTGCGCCTCATCGGCCCACCCGAGTCGCGTCCGCGGCTTGTCGTAGTCGGCGATCCCGATCAGTCGATCTACGGTTTCCGCGGCACGGTGCCTCGACTTCTCAGCCACGACTTCAGCGCCGTCTACGGCGCCCAGACCCGCCACCTCGACACGTGCCGGCGCTCCTCACAGCAGGCTCTGGACGCGGGTGAACGCCTGCTCGCGGCCACCCAGCCCGGCCGCGCACCTCGACTGCTCCGGACGGAGTCGACGCGACACGTACCGGCGGTGGTCGTTGCGCGCGAGGGGGACCCGGTCGACGAGGCTTCCTTCTGCGCTCGCGAGATCAAGCGGCTGCAATCGGAATGGCCGGAGCTGAAGCTCCGCGAATTCGCGATCGTGCTGCGCAGCACGTCGGCTTTGGGCGCGCCCTTCGAGGAGGCGCTGCGCGCGCTCGGCCTTCCGTACGAGGTGCGGGGGTGGGGCGCCACAGCACGCAACGAGGTGGTCCGGTTCCTGGTCGGATACCTGGAATCGCTCCGCAGGCCGGACGACCCGGATGCCTTCGAGAGCTCCCTTGCCTCCAGCCTCGGCGGCGTCGGCCCGCGCACGGTGAGCCGCCTTCGCGCGTACGCGTTCGAAAGGAGCCGGCCGCTCAAGAAAGTGGTGGACCGAGTCATGTACGCGCTGGCGGCGCGCGATCCACAGCGCTACCCGCTGCCGTGGGTCAAGGCTCCTCCTCATTCATCGGCAGGTGTCGGCGCAGCCGACGGAGGTGCTGAGTCTCCTCCCCATTCATGGGGAGGTGTCGGCGCAGCCGACGGAGGCGCCGGGTCGCCTGCTCAGGACGTCCCAACAGAACCGAGGCCAGAGCCGGACTTCATGCAGTTCCTCGGCGCCGAAGAGCTCGACGACCTGCACCGGTCCATGGTCGCGCGTGACCGGCTGCTCGGCCAGGCCCGCCGGCTCCCGATCGCGGCCCTTGCGTACACAATCCTGATCGAGGGCGGGGCGATGCGGCGCCTGCTCGATCTCGGGCTGCCGGCGCTGCAGCGCGCAGAAGCGATCTCCGACCTTCGCGCGGCGATCGAGGGCCTCGAGTCGATCGAGGCCGTGCACGAACGGCTGCACGGCTCGAAGCCGCTGCTCGCCGACGTCACCGGTTCCCTCGAGAGCCTGCTCTCGTCAGCGGCAGACGACACCGAGGCCGCCGACGGTCTTCGCGACGCGGTGCAGATCATGACCGTCCACCAGGCCAAGGGGCTGGAGTTCGAAGTGGTCTTTTGCTCGGGGTTCGCGCACGGGCTGTTTCCCATCGAGGCCAGGCCGCACCCGTTGCTCGACGCCGAGGACCGTGCGTGGCTCGAGGGGTACAAGGTCGGATTCATGCCGTCCTGGCCGTCCGATCCGGATGGTCATCTGGCCGAGGAGGCACGGCTCGCTTTTGTCGCCATGACTCGCGCCCGCCGCCGTCTCTACCTGACCTACGCCGATGCCTATCTTCGGCAAGCGGGGCCGTCGCTGTTCCTGGAGATGGCCCAGCCGGAAGGTCCTGTCCGCGAGCTGACCCGAGGATCCTCTCGCCTCGACCCGGACGATGTCCTGCTGCCGCGCGAGGCGGAGGTGCTGCTGGCCTCGCATCGCGCTCTGCTCGATGACGCCGTGTTGAGACGCGCCCGGATCCTCGGCCTCGACCTTCCCTTCCTCAGCGACCCCGCGTCAGGCGAGCCCTTCGAGCCTTACGGTCAGGGACGCAATCCCGACCCGGTGCAGATCGACCACTTCAGCCCCACCACGCTCAACGACTATCTGAAGTGCCCGCGCATGTACTGGTACAACCACCACCCGGGGTTGGTCGATGAGCCGAGGTCGGTGGCGATGGAGCGGGGTGGGTTCCTCCACGAGGTGCTGCAGGACTTCCACGAGCACGAGGAGGAATGGCGTCCGCACGAGGCGGAACAGCAGCGCGAATGGCTGGAAGCCGCGTTGCAGCGCCACCTCGAGGGTTACCTGGCGCGGATGGAAGGCGTGCTCGATCGCAAGCGAGAGGAAAAGCAGGTGCGCTCCGTGCTTGGCAACTACATCCGGGCCATCACGGGAATGCAGTTCATCCGCAGGCTGCGCACGCTCGCTGTCGAAAAACGTTTCCGCCTCCACATCGACGGCGCAGACATCGTTGGAAAGATCGACCGCGTCAACGATGTGGGCGATGGCGAGGTTGAGGTCGTCGACTACAAGACCGGGTCGGGCAAGCCAATGCGCTACGCCTACGACATGTACTTCGGATCCGAGATGCACGACGTGCAGCTCGCCCTCTATTACCTCGCGTGCAAGGACGGCGTCGACGAGGAGGGCAACCCGCTCGCTTTTCAGCCCCGATTCCTTTCGCTCTGGTATCCCAAGGACTGGGTGTGGGGCGGCATGCGGCAGGACATCTTCAGCGTGGGCCGGCCGGCCGGCCTCAAGGAATACCGCGAGAAGGTCCTCTCGGTGGAAGACCTCGAGCGCAGCAGGTCCGTTGTCGTGACGGCCATCGAGCGGATCAAGGGCGGTCACTTCGAGCCCGCACCGCGCGAGCTTCCAGGCACCTGCGTGACGCGCTTCGGCAGCTGTCCGCACGCGGCCGTGTGCCCGTATGGAGGCGCACCACCGGAATGAGCGCGACTCGAGTCCGCGGCCCCATCCTCAGCGCCGAGCAGTCCGCCGCCGCCCACGCCGGGCCGCAGGGCGCATTCCTGATCGCCGCCGGACCGGGCACCGGCAAGACGTTCACGGCCACCGAGCGTTTTTGCTGGCTCGTCGAGCAGGGTGTCGCGCCTGAACGGATCCTCACGGTCACGTTCAGCGACCGCGCCGCGGAGGAGCTTCGGCTGCGCATCACCAACGAGCTGTCCGCGCGCCGTCCGGACATCGGCACTCTGGACAACGTTTGGATCGGAACCTTCCACAGCGTTTGTGCGCGCCTGCTCGATGAGTTCGCCTACCTGATCGGTGAGCCGCGCGAGCTGCGGGTGCTCGACGAAACTGGCCAGAGGCTGTTCGAGCAGGAGCTCATGGCGAGACTTCGCAGCGGGGCCGCGGCGCCTTTTGATCCCGACTCGTTCGCCGCGCTTGCAGTCGACGACCTCGACGACCTCCTACGCTCGGGACTCCGCTTTCTGCTCAAGCTGAAAGGCCGCGGAACAAGTCCGGAGAAATTTCGCGACCGAGCCCTTGAGCTGCACGGCGGGCACTGGAGCGAGCGGACCGGCTCGAACGGCTCGACCGGGCCAGATCCCGCCCGGGCTGAGGCGGAGGCAATCGAGGTGCTCTACACCGTCTACCGCGCCTACGAGGACGCGTTGCAGGCTCAGAGTCTCCGCGACTTCGACGACCTGCTCCTTGGCGTGATCGACGCCCTGGAAAGGGTGCCCGAATTTCGCCGGCGCTGTCGAGAACGCTTCCGCTACCTGATCGTGGACGAGTTCCAGGACACCAACCACATCCAGCTCGACTTCATCCGCCTCGCCGCCGCCGAGGGTTTCGGCAACGTGACCGCGGTCGGCGACGCGAAGCAGTCGATCTACGGATGGCGGGACGCGGAGATCGACAACATACGGACGCGTTTTCCGGGTGCGCGGCTGCCGCTGACGCACAACCGCCGCTCGTATCAAGGAATCCTCGACTGCGCGACGGACTTCATTCGCCGCGACGCGGATTTTGCTGCCGAGCCGGAGCTGGTGGCGACCCGTGGCGCCGGGAGCGGAGCGCCGGTCAGCGTGCTGATGGCGCCCGACTCGCGGACCGAAGCGCGCTCCGTTGCGGAGGCGATTCGCAGGCTGCACGTCGGTGGTCGCGCCTTTCGCGAGATCGCGGTGCTGTCCCACTCCGTCCGAATGCTCCCGCGCGAGTTCGAAGACGAGCTTCGGAGGCAGGGCATCCCATACCTGACCAGCGGCGGCTCCGGCTTTTTCGACCGCCAGGAGATCAAGGACGTATTGGCGCTGCTGCGGCTCACGGAGAACCCGATGGATGACGGCGCGCTCGTGCGCATCCTGCAGGGGCCCATCGTGCGGCTGGCCGACGCGGGCATGTACCGGCTCGCGTCCCGGCGTTTCGAGAGACGTGGAATGCGCTTGCGCGACTGCTTCGACGAATCGAGACTCGAGGGTTTTCCAGAGATGGAGCCGAAAGTCGCGTCCCAAGCGGTCTCGCTCGTCGAGCTGACGGATCGCATCGGCAGGCTCCGCGACACGCTGACCGTCGCCGACATCCTCAACCGGCTGCTCGAGGAAAGCGGCTACCTGCGCTGGGCCGAGCTGCGGGCGCAGCGAGACGGCAGCCCCCGCGCCCTGCTCAACCTGCGCAAGGTCTTCCAGCTGGCGGGGCGTTTTGAGCGCGACCTCGCCCTCGCCGGGATCGGTGACTTCGTCCGCCACCTGGACCAGGTCATCGACGCGGAGCTTCCGGTAGGCGAGGCGGCCGAGGAGGCCGCCGGAACCGAGGCGGTGTCGCTCCTGACCATCCACGCCGCGAAAGGCCTCGAGTTCCCGGTCGTGTTCCTGGTCAACCTGCGGCCGCCGCGGCCGCGCGACACCGAGAGGCTCTTCTTCGATCCGGATTCCCTTGGGTTCGTGATGAAGAACTGGCGGGGCGAGAAGCATCCGCGGTATGTCAACACCTCGCCGGGAGCGCCCGCCGTCGCGCTCGCGATAGGCGAGCGGCGGCGCATCGTCTACGTGGGGCTCACGCGGGCGAAGGACGCCCTTTACGTCACCGCGACGCGCGACGAGCCATCAGCCCACGAGCTGGGAGCGAACGGGATCGAGGATCACGACCACTTCGCCGAGATCCTCAGCTGGGCGCTGGCGCACCCCGAATCTGCGGCCGTCGTCGAATCGGAGCAGCTCGAGCTGCCTGTGCCGCGAGCCGTCAACGGCCAGCTTCGCGACGATCCGGCTGTGGTCGCGGCGGTGCTCGACCGCCTGGAGCGCATCCGCCCTGCGCCCGTTCCAACCGAGGATGGACCCGCACCTTCGGTTTCGCTCAGCTTCTCCCAGCTTCACGACTTCGAGCTGTGCCCCGTCCGCTACCGCTTCCGCCAGGTGTGGAACGTGCCCGCGCCGCCGGACGAGCTGCAGCCACCTTTTGTCCGAGCGGCAGGGTCGACCGAATTGGGGGCGGCCGTCCACGAGGCGCTGGCGGCCTGGCACAACACGGGCGGGAACCTGCTGGAGGTGTACCGCGGACCCCAGCTCGGCCTCGAGATGCTGGCGCGCTACCTCGAGCATCCGCTCGCCGCGGCCCGCACGTTCGCCGTTGAGGCGGGATTCAACATGGCTCTCGGCGGCGCTCGGGTGCGGGGTCTGGTCGATCGCATCTGCGAGGTCGACGGCAGAATGGCGCTCGTCGACTTCAAGACCAACGCCACCCTGGACGCAGCGCTGCTCGAGGCGTACTCGCTGCAGTTGCGAATCTACGGCCTTGCGGCCCGGCGCGGGCTGCTGCCAGGCGGCCGCGACCCGCGGCTGATCCTGTTCGACCTGCGGCGCGGGGAGGCGCGCGATGTCCCGCCCGACGACGCGGTGGTCGAGGAACGCGTGATAGCGGCGGCGGCACGGATCGCGGCAGGCGACTTCCACCTCGGCCCCGAGCATGCGCAGCGGCCATGCACGCTTTGCGCCTACCGTCCCATCTGCACCGATGCGCGAAAGGTACTTTGAGCGGCGCCAGATCAAGGAGGCGATTCAGTTCGCCGAGTCGGGCGGGATCGCGGTGCATCGTAACTTCGACTCCTATCACGGCTCCACGATCCGCGGCCTGACCCGCGAGAAACCTTTCCTGCACATCATCGGCTTGCGGCCGGCGCTGGAGGAATGGGGTCGCCTCCACGGCCTGCGGCCGGAGTGGATCCAGCCCGAGAAGCGACGCAAGGTAGCCCACTACGACGTGTTCGGGCCGGCGGCCGAGGCGCTGATCGAACGGCTTCGGGCCGGCTCGGACGACGATTGACGCAACGCGTTACACTGCGTCAAGAGTCCAAAGGAGGTTTCGCCATGAGCACTGTTTTCACCGACGCCGCGACGACCGTCGAGGAGGTGGCGGTAGGAGCCGCTCAAACCGCGGCCGAAGTCGCTTCCAACCCTATCGGCAGCGCGCGCAAGCAGGTCAAAGGCTTCGAGCGCAAGGGCACGCCGGCAGTGCGCCGCATCAACCGGCGCTTCAACGCGTGGATCCCGGACCGGGTGAGCGTGTTCGGCATCCAGGTCAATGAGAAGCTGCCCGAGAAGCTGGCCGTGAAGGGACTGAACCTGGTGAAGGTCCAGGCCCGGCGACACGACGCCGTCGGGGCCGTGGCCAAGCAAACGCTCCGGATCTTCAACGGATCGTTCAAGACGATCGCGCGGACTGCGAGCCGGCTCGAGCAGGCGACCGAGCTCACGTCGCAACGCGAAGCTTCGCGCAAGCCCGCCGTGGTCCGGACCCGCCGCCGCTCAGCGCGCCGGCGCGCCGCCTGACCCCACCCCCAAGCCAAGGGCGCCTCGCGAGGGGCGCCCTTTCGCTTTCCGCTAGCCTTCGCCCTCGGAGACAGATGGTCCTCTGCACTGGTTCGATCGCATACGACTACATCCTCACCTTCAAGGGACGTTTCAAGGACCACATCCTGCCCGACAAGACGCACATCCTCAACCTGAGCTTCCTGGTCGACGATCTCAAAAAGCGCAAGGGCGGCGTCGCGGGCAACTACGCGTACAACCTCGCCCTCCTCGGCCACCCCGCGGCCGTCCTGGCGACGGCCGGCCCCGACGCGGCCGAGTATCGCGACTGGCTGGTCGCCCAGGGAGTCGACTGTCGCGGGCTGCGATTGCTCGACGGCGAGCTGAGCGCAACGGGTTTCACGACCACGGACATGGACGACAACCAGCTGACCGGCTACTACGGCGGGGCGATGTGGAAGGCCGCCATGCTCGGCCTCGATGATGGCCCGCCCCAGGTGGACGCGGTGATCGTCGGACCGAACGATCCGGGCGCGATGAAGCGGCTCGTCAAGGAATGCCGCGAGCGCAGGGTTCGGTTTGTTTTTGACCCCGCCCATCAACTGCCGATGATGGCGGCGGAGGATGTGACGGACGGCGCGGATGGAGCATGGATCGTGGTCGGCAACGACTACGAGCTGGAGCTCATCCAGGAGCGCACCACGCGCGACACGAAAGGTTTGCTCGACCTGGCGCAGATCGTCGTCACCACGCTCGGCAGGCACGGTTCGCGAATCACCACCCGAGAAACGTCGGTGGAAATACCCGCCGCCCCTTCCGAGCGCGAGGCCGACCCGACCGGCGCGGGCGATGCCTACCGGGCCGGCCTTGTCGCCGCTCTGTTGAGGGGGCTGGACCTGGAGCAGTCGGGACGCGTGGCGTCGCTTGCGGCGACGTACGCGGTCGAGCACGTCGGCACGATCGAGCACCACTACACGAGGGATGACTTCTGCGCGCGTTATCGAAGCTCGTTCGGTTCGGAGCTGTCGGAAAGCTTCTGGGGCTAGTTGAACTTCCTGCCCTGGTCGCGGCGATAAGCCCACAGAGCGAGCACGAAGAAAGCAACGGTGTAAGCCGCCATGTAGAACCAGTCTGAGGAGACGCTGCCGCCTTCTGTCGGGGCGCCCACCGAGTCCCAGACGAGCTGCGCGCCGCGATAGAGAGGTAGATAAGGGGCGAGGTGCTGGAGGAAGCTCGGCAGGAGCCGGAGCGGAAAGAAGAGCCCTGAGGCAAACGCCGTGGGCAGATAGATCAAGTTGGTCACGGCGGGCGCTGAGTTGGGGCTTGCGATGTACCCGAGGGCGAACCCGAGGCCGATGAACGGGATCGAGCACAGCATGGCGCGTCCGAACAGGGTGGCCCACTGCGATGCGGCCAGGTCCACCCCGCCGGCAAAGGTCGCCAGCAGGCTGAGGACGACCAGCGACATCAAGGCGATGGCGAGGGCGGACAGGGCCTTGGCCACAAAGAAAACCGGCGCGGGGAGCGGAGTCGATTGCATGAGAAGGTCCTGCTTCTGGCCGCGCTCGTTCGCGAGCGAGATCCCGAATCCAAGCACCATGACGTTGGCGACCCCGTAGAGCGCCATCGAAGCGAGAAAGTACTCACCGAAGGTCACGTTCAATCCCGGTGCCAGCCGCTGCTTGGCCTGTCCGAGACCGATGAAGGCATAGAACATCGAAGGCAGCACGATGCTCGTCACGCTGAATGCAGGAACGCGAAAGAGCTTGATGAACTCGGCGTAGGACTGCTTGATCAGCATCGGCACGATCGGTGCGGTCGCGGTGCGTCCGGCGACTGCGCTCACGTCACGGCTCCGTGCTGTGTCATCGCGACGAACGCCTCCTCCAGGTCGGCGCCCGACACCTCGAGGTCATGGATGTCGACTCCGCGCCGAAACAGCTCGCGCAGGACCGTCTCGGGCTCGTTGGTCAGCAGTCGCACCCGGAGGTCAGCGATGTCCTGGGAGTTGAGGGGCAGCCCCGCTAGCTGATTTTCTGACAACGGCTGCGCGCTCGAGAACGTGACGCGTTTGCCGGCCACCCGTCCTTTGATCGCGGCCGGCGTGGCGTCGGCGATGATGCGGCCGCGGTCGATGACGATGATCCGTCGTGCCAGCTGGTCGGCCTCCTCGAGGTAATGCGTGGTCAGGATGACGGTGCGCCCCCTCGCCGCCAGCTCACCGATCTCTTCGAGGAATCGCCGGCGGCCCTCGATATCCATCCCGACGGTCGGCTCGTCGAGAAACAAGACGTCGGGATTTCCGCAAACCGCAAGCGCGAGGTACAGCCGCTGTCGCTGCCCTCCTGACAGGTCCTTGATGAGCGTCTTGGCCTTCTCCTGCAGGCCGGCCATCGCGATGGCTTCCGAGACCGGAAGAGGTGCCGGGTAGTAGGAGCAGAAGAGGTCGACGATCTCTTCCACCGTCAGCATGCCCGGCACGCCGGATTCCTGAAGCATCACTCCGATCCTGCTGCGTGCGCGGAGGTCTCGAGGATTCAGGCCAAAGAGTTGGGCCGCGCCAGAGGTTGGTTTGCGGATGCCGAGCATGAGGCTGATCGAAGTGGTCTTGCCCGCGCCGTTTGGTCCGAGCATGGCGACGACCTCGCCGGCGTCGATCGTAAGGCTGACGTCCTGCAGCGCCTGGACGTGGCCATATCGTTTTGAGGCGTTGAGCAGCTCGGCTACCGGGTGACCCACGGCCAAAAGGCTAGCGATCTAGGCTTTCCGCGTGGCCACGATCTTCACCCAGATCATCCAGGGCAAGCTGCCGGCCCGGTTTGTCTGGAAGGACGATCGCTGCGTCGTCTTTCTCTCCAACCGCCCGCTCCGTCCTGGCCACTCGCTGGTCGTGCCACGGCAGGAGGTCGATCACTGGCTCGACCTAGACCCGGCGCTGCTCTGCCACCTCGCCGAAGTGGCGCAGGCCATCGGGAGGGCGCAGATGGCGGCGTTCAAGCCGGAGCGGATTGGAGTCATGCTCGCCGGCCTGGAGGTGCCCCACTGCCACTTCCACGTGGTGCCGATCCGGGGGCTGCACGACCTGGACTTCGGCAACCAGGACCCGGATCCCGAGCCGCAGATGATGGACGACTGCGCCGCGAGCATCCGGCGGGAGCTTCGCAAGCTCGGCTCTCCGCAGGTCAGCGACTAGCTTCCCAGCGATCTCTCCAGCTGCTCGATGAGTGTCTCGAGGTGGCTGATCAGCGGCAGGCGGGCGAGCTCCTCTGCGGTCATCGTCGCCTCGCCGTCGATGCGCACCGATCTTCGGAGCGCGCCAGGGTTGGCGCTCCGCAGGGTCTTGATCGTCCGGTCGTGGTCGGCGAGCGCCATCTGCACCAGATCCGAAGGCGCCTGCTCCGCCGCCTGGTCGATGGCGTTATCGCGAGCGTGGACGCTGTCGAGGAGGTTCACCTCGGCGATCTGGCCGCCGGCAACCCTGTGCACCAGGACGCCGTAATACTTCGAGAGCGTCGCGATGTGCGCGAGCAGCTCGTGGTCGCTCCACTCTTTGCCGTCGCCGCGACCGGCCTTCACGCGCGGTCCGACTTCGCCAAGCCGCCGAGAGGCACGCTCGAGGCGGTCGGCCAGAACGTGACGGTCGTGGTCTTGCATCTCATCGAGGAAACCGTTGAGGTCCGTGATGGTGAACGTCGTGCTCTCAATTTCCATCGCGCTTCAGACTAAGCGAGAATCGGACCATGTGCTATGGAGACGATGCCCGACCACCTCTGCCTCCGATCAGCGGTGCAGCGGCCGACCAGGGGGACATCATCCTCACGTCGTCCGACGGAGTCAGGAACGCCGCGTACTTCGCGCGGGCGGCCAAACCGAGCGGAGCCGGCATGGTGGTCATGCCCGACGTTCGGGGTCTCCATCAGTTCTACAAGGAGCTGGCCCAGCGGTTTGCCGAGGCGGGAATCGATTCGGTCGCGATCGATTACTTCGCAAGGACAGCCGGCATGGGTGATCGGAGCGAGGGTTTCGAGTACATGCCACACGTCGAGCAGACGACGCCCGAGACCATCGCGGCCGACACCGCGGCGGCAATCGCCCACCTCAGGTCGAAGGACGGAGGCGCGGTGAAGTCCGTGTTCACCGTCGGGTTTTGCTTCGGCGGGTCGAACTCCTGGAATCAGTCGGCGTTGAACCCGGACCTGAGCGGATGCATCGGCTTCTATGGAAGGCCCACGCGCAGCGAGCCCTTCATCTCGCGGATGAAAGCCCCGCTGTTGCTCCTAGTCGCCGGCGCCGACGGGGCGACGACGCCGGAGCAAGCGCGCGAGTTCGACCGCACGCTGACGGAGGCCAAGGTGCCACACGAGCGGCACGTTTACGAGGGCGCGCCGCACAGCTTTTTCGACCGGACGTACGAGCAGTGGAAGGACGCCTGCGACGACGCCTGGCGCCGGATGCTGGACTTCGTCAAGAGGCACGGCTCTTAGCAGTCCACTCGACGCCGTGTCCAACAACTGAAGGCGGGACGTATAGTCGGCCTGTGGCGAAGGTGGCCTCCAGGTCCAAGTCGGTCAAGGCGACACCTCGGCTGCCGCAGGGCCTCATCGACCAGCTCGCGCGCCGCCACGCCGGGATGGCGCGCCACATGGCACGCGCCGTAGTCACCCTTGTGCGTTGGGACACCTCGACCGGCGTGCCCCCGCAGCGCGAGGCGATCGTGCGAGCCTGCGCCGCCGGCCTCGACCTGTTCCTGGCCACCGCGCGGGAGGCACGGCCGGCGACCCAGGAGGAGCTCAGGCGGGTCGCGCAGCTCGGCATCCTGCAGGCACGCAGCAGCCAGTCCGTCGAGCCCATCCTCTCGGCCTACCGGATTGCGGCGCGCGTGGCCTGGGACGAGATCCTCCGTGCATGGCGCGGCCATCCCGAGGCCACTCCCGAGGCGATCATGCTGATCGCCAACTACGTCTTTGCGGCGCTGGACCAGGTCGCCGCCGAGGTGACCAAGACATACCTCCACGCGCGAGAGCAACACATGCAGCGCGGCACCCGCGCCCACGCCCGACTGTTCCACTCGTTGATCAGCGACAACTTCGATTCCGAGCTCGAGTTGCAGCGCCAGGCATTGGCTGTCAACACCCCGCTGATCGCGGCAGGCTACGTCGCGGTCGTTTGCAAGCTGGTCATGGGCAATCGCGATGGTGAACGCGGTGGGCAGGCCCTCGCCGAGGTCGCCGACTCCCTCGAGGTCCGCCGCGGCACCTTGTTCCTCGCCACCGACCCCAGCACGCTGGTCGTGCTGTGGCCCACCGAAACGGCGGCCGATGTCGAGTCGGCCCGCCAGTTCGTGAGCCAGCTGCAGGAACAGGTGGCGCAGCGAGCCGGCCACCTCGGCGCACGACTGCGCGCCGCGATCGGGGGCTATCACCCTGGCCTGCACGGCATCTCGCGCTCATATCTCGAGGCGCAGCAGGCTTTCGAAGCGGGTCGCAAGTTGCGGCCGGACTCGGTCCTGCACGGCCACGATGAGGTGATCCCGCACCTGGTGCTGGCCCAGAACCCGGTGCTTGCCGAGCGATACGTCAATCACGCCCTCGGCCGGCTTATGGATCCGAAGGTGCGGAATCGGGCGCAGCTGCTCGAGACGCTGGAGGCCTACCTGGCCCGCGGGTCGGTCAAGGACGCCGCCGCGGCTCTAAAGCTGCACCGCCACACCGTCCTCTACCGCCTTGATAAGCTGCGGGAGCTGCTGGGCGGCGACCTGGAGTTGCCGGCCACCCGCCTCAGATTGCAGCTGGCGCTGGACCTGCAGAAGCTGCTTTAGCCAGGGTTTGGACCCCGGGTCCAAAGAATCACCCCAGTTTTGCCACCTGGCAAGGCTGCCGTTTGGCCCTGACGTCCCTATGCTGGAAACATGACATCCAACCACAACGGGCGTCGTGTGGCCGTCACAGGCATGGGCTTCATCACTCCGCTCGGCAATGACCTCGAAACCGTCTGGTCGAACATGATCGAAGGCGTCTCCGGCATCGGCCGGATCACGCGCTTCGACACCGCCCTCTTCGACACCAAGATCGCGGGCGAAGTCAAGGGCTTCAATGCCGAGGACTACATGGACCGCAAGACCGCCCGCCACGTCGGGCGCTACTGCCAGTTCGCGCTCGCGGCGTCGAAGCAGGCGCTCGCCCACGCGAACCTCGACCCAGCGCAGATGGATCCGGACGACGTCGGCGTGATCGTCAGCTCGGGTATCGGCGGAATGGAAGAGATCGAGAAGAGCCACACCGCGCTGCTGGAGCGCGGTCCCAAGCGGATCAGCCCTTTCACCGTGCCGATGATGATCGCGGACATGGCGGCCGGAATCGTCGCCATCCACACCAAGGCCGGGGGTCCGAACTACGCCATCGTCAGCGCCTGCGCGTCGAGCACGCATGGCCTCGGCGAGGCTTCCGAGATCATCAAGCGCGGCGACGCCGTCGCCATGCTGGCGGGCGGCTCCGAGGCGACCATCACGCCGCTCACGATGGGCGCCTTCTGTCAGATCAAGGCCACGAGCGAGCGGAACGACGAGCCCGAGAAGGCGTGCCGTCCCTTCGACCTCGGCCGCGACGGTTTTGTCATGAGCGAGGGCTCCGTGATGTTCGTGCTCGAGGACATGGAGCACGCAAAGCAGCGCGGCGCGAGGATCCTGGCGGAGATCGCCGGTTACGGAGCAAGCGCCGACATGTATCACTTCACGGCTCCCCAGCCGGAAGGCAAAGGCGCGATGCGTGCCATGCGCCACGCCCTTCAAAGCAGTGGCGTCGAGCCCACGGAAGTCGGGTACGTCAACGCGCACGGCACGTCGACCAAGCTGGGCGACGTCGCCGAGACCAAGGCGATCAAGTCGGTGTTCGGCGAGCATGCCTACAAGCTGGCGGTTTCCTCGACCAAGTCGACACATGGACATCTCCTCGGCGCCGCGGGCGCCATCGAGGCGGCTGCCTGCGTCCTCGCCCTGGAGCGCGGCCTTCTGCCGCCGACCATCAACCTCGACGCCCCTGACCCGGAGTGCGACCTGGACTACGTGCCGAACAAGGCGCGCAAGGCCGACATCAACGTCGCCATCTCGAACTCATTCGGGTTTGGCGGCCACAACGCGACTGTCGTGATCAAAAAAGCCCCTTCGGGCGCGAACAACTAGGAGGAAGGAAGGCAGATGGCAAGCCAGCTGAACTTCAAAGAGCTGCAGGAGCTCTCGGCAGAGATCCTCGGCATCGACCCGGACCAGATCCAGATGGACAAGAGCTTTCAGCGCGACCTGGCGGCCGACTCGCTCGACCTCGTCGAGCTGATCGCGGCCATCGAGGACAAGTACGACGTCGAGCTGCCGGATTCGGAGCTCGAAAACATGAAGGTGATCGCTGACCTGTGGAAGTTCCTGGAGCAAAAGACCGCCGAGCGGCTGGAGGCGTAGGGCCGATGGCCATCACCACCAGCTATCGCACGCGCTCCGACGCGGTTCCTCTTCGATCGTTCAAGGCCAAGGGAAGGCCGAGCGCGATCGCGGGTGTCGGCGTCTACGCCCCCGAGAAGGTGATCACCAACTTCGACCTCGAGAAGATGATGGACACGTCCGACAAGTGGATCACCGAGCGGACCGGCATCCGCCGCCGTCACATCGCCGAGCCCGGCACGACCACCTTCGAGGTCGCGACCAAAGCCGCACGCTCGGCACTCGAGGCGGCCGGAATCACGGCGCAAGACCTCGACATGATCCTGGTCGGAACCTCTTCGCCCGATGGGCCGTTCCCTTCCGTCGCGTGCCGCGTCCAGAACGAGCTCGACGCGCCGGGTGCGGTGGCGTGGGACACGCTCGCAGCCTGCACGAGCTTCGTCTACGCGCTCTCCATCGCGGACTCGTTCATCGCAACCGAGCGCGCCGACACGGTGCTCGTGATCGGCGCTGAGGTGCTCTCTCGCATGCTCGATTACTCCGACCGCGGCACGGCGGTCATTTTCGGCGACGGAGCGGGTGCGGCAGTCGTGCGAGCCGCGCCGAAGGGGGCCGGTTTCCTCAGCTGGTGTCTCGGTTCGGACGGCCGCGGTTATGCGCAGGTGACCTGCGGCAACATCGAGAAGGGGGCCTACGCGGCGAAGGACGCGCAGCCCCTCATCGACATGGTCGGCCCAGACGTGTTCAAGTTCGCGGTCGACATCTTCATCCGGCAGGCGACCGAGGTCTGCCAGGCCGCGGGTGTCGCGCTGGACGATATCGACCTGTGGGTGCCGCACCAGGCCAACTTCCGGATCATCGACGCCGCCGCGCGGCGCATCGGCCTGCCGATGGGGCGCGTGGCCGTCAACATCGACGAGTACGGGAACACCTCGAGCGCGTCCATCCCGCTCGCCCTCGAAGAAGCCGTTCGCAAAGGCCGCGTCAAGAGCGGCGACCATGTGCTGCTGGCCGGTTTTGGATCAGGCCTCACCTGGGGCGCAACCCTGATGAAGTGGGCCTGACTGAAATGACGTGGGTATAGCTCTCACCGGTCCAATCGCGCTTCTCTTCCCAGGCCAGGGAGTCCAGAAGCCTGGCATGGGCAAGAACCTCTATGACCGCTACCCTGCGGCGCGGCGCGTCTTCGAGCGCGCGGAACAGGTGCTCGAGATGCCCGTCCGAAAGCTGTGCTTCGAGGGGCCTGTCGAGGAGCTCAACCGGACCGATGTGATCCAGCCGTGCGTCATGACCGTTTGCTGGGCCTCCTACGAGGTCTGGCGCGAGAGCTATGGCCTGGAGAACGTCAGCGTGACGGCCGGCCACAGCCTCGGCGAGATCGCATCGCTTGCGGCCGCGGGTTCGATCTCGTGGGAGACGGCACTGCTGCTGGTCAAGGAGCGCGGCCGCGTCATGTCCGCGGCGGCGGGCGCGCATGTGGGCATGATCGCGATCGTCGGCCTGAACGAGTCAGAGGTCGAGCGGATTCGGCTGGAGGCGGCGAACCTCGGCAACCTGTGGATCGCCAACCGCAACGCCGATGTGCAGTTCGTCCTTTCGGGCGAGATGCCCGCGGTGCAAGAGGCGGAGCGGCTTGCGACCGCCGCCGGCGCCCGCCGCGCGCTCATCCTCACCATCCCGCTTGCCGCGCACACTCCGCTCATGGAAGCCGCGGCCGCTGCGTTTCGGAAGGCGGTCGACCGGCTGCCCCTGAAAGCGCCGTCGATCCCGATCCTCGCCAACGCCTCGGGCGAAGCGCTGCGGACTGTGGCGGCTCTGCAAGAGGAGCTCCGGCTCCAGATGCTGCGCCAGGTGGACTGGGCGAAGACCATGGTTTCCATGCGCGCGATGCGAGTGCGCACCGTCGTCGAGCTTGGTCCGGGTCGCGTGCTCGCGAGCCTCGCCGCCAAACACATCCCAGGCGTGGACACCTGGAACGCCGAAGAGCTGTTCATCGATTACGCAGGCCCAACGACCGCCTAGATGGACCTGGACGGCAAAACCGCGCTCGTGACGGGCGGCGGCAAAGGCATCGGTCGCGCAATCAGCCAGTCGCTCGCCGGCATGGGCGCGCGCGTCATCGTCAACTACAGGTCGGACAAGGCCACGGCGGAGGAGACGGCGGCTTCGCTGCCCAACGCCACCGCGCACCAGGCCGACGTCAGCGAACCGGCGCAGGTCGAAGCGATGGTCAAGGCGATCGGCAGGGTTGATGTTCTCGTCAACAATGCGGGCGCGGTCCGCGACAAGCTCCTGATCCAGATGTCGCCACCAGACTGGGAGGACCTCATCCGCACCGACCTGCTCTCCGCCTTCGCCACGACGAAGGCTGCGATCATGTCAGGCATGATGCGCGCGCGCTGGGGCCGCATCGTGAACATCTCCTCCATCGTCGGGCTCACCGGCAACGCGGGACAGTCGAACTACGCCGCCGCCAAGGCTGGGCTCGTCGGTTTCACCAAGTCGGTCGCGCGCGAATACGGGTCTCGCAACATCACGTGCAACGCGGTGGCGCCGGGCTACGTGCGCACCGAGCTCACGAGCGGTTCGCTGACGGACGAGATGGTGGGCGAGCTGGTGAAGGCGACGCCGATCAAGCGCGAAGGCACCGCGGAAGAGGTCGCGGCCGCGGTGGCTTTTCTCTGCTCGGAGCGCGCGGGCTTCATCACCGGCCAGGTCATCGCGGTCGACGGAGGACTTTCGTTGTGATCGCAGAAACGCACCACGACGAAGTCGCGATCCAGGGTGGCCCGCTGCCGGAGATCCTGCTGCCGACCAACTGCCCCGGCTGCGGCATCGCCCTCGTGATGGACGACCTCCGCACGCACAACTACGTGTGCACCGAATGCGGCCATCACTTCCGACTCGGAGCCGACGTCTGGATTTCGCTGATCGCCGACAGCGGCTCGTGGCAGGAGCGTTGGAGCGACGTGCGGTCGCATGACCTTCTGAACTGGACCGTGCCGAAGCCCTATCAGGAGACGGTCGAGCGCCTGCTCGAGGATGGGCTCAACGAGGCCGTGCGCACCGGCACGTGCACTCTTTCGGGCCGGCCGATCTGGCTTGCCACCTTTGATTTCGGCTTTGTCGGCGGCACGCTTTCCATCGTCGCGGGCGAGCGACTTGCGCGCGGTATGGAGCAGGCGGCCGCTTCGGGAATTCCCTACGTTCTGGTCAGCGCCTCCGGGGGCGCGCGGATGCAAGAGGGCGTGCTCGCCCTGATGCAGCTCGCCAAGGTCAACGCGGCCGTCGGCAGGCTG
>VBII01000150.1 GCA_005887735.1 Chloroflexota bacterium | reverse complement strand
CCAGGATGTCTCAGACCGGCATCAGCATCGTCGACGTTCACGTGGCCTCCATCCGGCCGGAGCCGGAAGTGGAGCGGGCTTTGCAAACACCGACCCGGGAAAGCATCCAGCAAGAGGCCGACCGGGCCACGTTTGAGCGGCGTGCGCTGGCCGTCGAACGGGAGCGCGCCATCGCTGAAAACGAGCTCCAGACCCAGATCGAGCTGGCCCGTCGAGAGGAGCAACTCGTGGCCCAGCGCGGCACCAATGGCCGCCGCCAAGCGGAAGAGGGCGCGGCGGCAGGCAAGATCCAGACCGAGGCCGAAGCGGAACGGGAGCAGCGGTTGGGCGAGGCGCGTGCGCTGAGCATCAGGGCTCGCGGCGAGGCCGAAGGGGCGGCCGAAACCGCAAGAGTGGCCGCCTACCGCGACGTATCGGAAGGCATCCTGCTCGGCCTGGCCCTGCGCGAACTGGCCGGCAGCTTGCCCAAGGTGAGCAACCTCGTGCTAACGCCCGATCTGATCACGCCGCTCCTCACGCGGTTTGGTGTCGGGCCCGAAACGGCCACCACCAGGTCGCTGGCCACCTCGGGAAGAAAGCCATGAGCCTGACACCTAGAGCCGTGGTCGTGCATCAGCCAACCGAGTACGAGGAGCTGATCGCGCGCCACGGCACCAAGGCTCACGCGGCTTTCTTCCTCTCGAGCCGCGGCAGGTCCGTGGAGGAGGTCGAACGCCGGTACGCGCTGCAACTCGCGGCGATGACCGCCGTCACTTCGTCGCTCCCGATGGATTGGCGTCGTGGCGTCGTGGAGCGCGCCGATCTACCGCGGTTTCTCTTCTCGCCCGAGGACGTCATCATCGTGGTCGGTCAGGACGGCCTCGTGGCCAACGTCGCGAAGTATCTCCACGGTCAGCCCGTGATCGGAGTCAACCCGGATCCCGAGCGAAACCCGGGCGTGCTCGTACCTTTCGCCCCGGATGCGGCAGCTCAGCTTCTTCGTCGGGTCTCTGACGTGGGACGATTGCCGGTGCAGGCTCGAACCATGGTGCAGGCCGACCTGGATGACGGTCAGTCTTTGCTGGCTCTCAACGAGGTGTTCGTCGGTCCCCGCTCGCACCAGACCGGGGGCTACACGTTGACCTTGGCGGACGGTCGCTCGGAACGGCAGGCTTCCTCGGGAATCATCGTCAGCACCGGCACGGGAGCTACGGGCTGGTGCCGTTCCATCTCGCTCGAACGGCGGAGCGAGGTCAAACTGCCGGGCCCGGTTGAAGATCGGCTCGCCTGGTTTGTCCGCGAAGCCTGGCCGTCCCCGGCATCCGGCACTCAGCTGACTCAGGGGATACTCGACGCGCGGACTGCGCTCTACGTCGCCGTGGAATCAGACCAGCTTGTTGTCTTCGGGGATGGCATCGAGGCTGACTTTGTCGTTGCCTCTTGGGGGCAGCGAATCCAGCTGCACGAGAGCGAAGTGAAGCTCCGGCTGGTCCACTAGCCCGAACATAGCGGCGTGGCGCCCCTGTCCTACGTCCTCATTCCGGGCCGGCATCACGCCCTGACTCGTTTCCAGGCGAATTATCTGCACGAGCTCGTGAGTGGTCGGATGCGCGATCTGGAGGGGGAAATGCTGGAGATGGCGCCCGAGCCGACCTTGGTCTGGGCGATCACGAGCGCCAACCATCACAACACCAGGCGCAACCCGATTCCAGCCAACCGGCGCGAAGTTGCCATCGAGCTCTTCAGCTCGCAAGAGGGCTTCCGGTCTCTGGTCATCCCGGTGTTCGATACGCAGCCCACGGAGCGCTTTGCGGAAATCACGCTGAAGGCGATCGAGGCCGGCGCCGAAAGCTTGCCGCTCGACCCAACCAACTGCGTGGTCGCGGTCTCGACTCCATCGGTGATCGAGATGTACCGAAAGCTCGGTTTCCGGATCGCGCCCCTGGAGCTGAACCACCCTGACACTCCGCTGCGCGCCTGGCAGGTGCTCGAGCTCTGCGCGGCCGGGGATCCCGCATGGAGCGACCTCGCTCATAGGGCGACGGTCGACGTCTTCGATCGCTACGGTCTTGCGGCCCAGGTTGCCATGGTGCTCCATGACCCCATAGTCAGTGCAGAAGGGTCACTGACAGACACACGCAACTACCGCGCCTACGCCGCATCTTTCGAAGCCTCGGCGGAGCGCAAGTGGGCTCAGGCGCGACCCTACGTGCTTCCAGGCCGGATCGTTGACGTCGGCTGTGCTACCGGAGCCATCCTGGAGTTGGCCGCAAGAGATTCCGGACTTCGGGAGTCGGACCTCTTCGGGATCGAGGTGGCGCAGCACCTGTTCGAGGAATGCGTGCACAAGAAGTCGCAAGGCGTGTTCGCGAACCCAAACACGTTCTTCTTCCAGCGAAACATCCTGAGCGGCAAGGTCTTTCCGGACTCCTCGATCAATACGAGCCTGACCTTCTCCCTGACTCACGAGATCGTCAGCTACGCGGGTGGCATCCATGCTCTGACGACGCTGTTGGGCGCTCTCTTCTCGCAAGCGGTGCCTGGTGGCGTCTGGATCAACTCGGACGTTTGCGGGCCGGTGGACGGTGAGCGCGAAGTGCTACTTCGTTTCAAAGAGGCGGGCCTGGCGCACCCGCCGCGCAACCTTGACGAACTCGATCCCAGCGAGACGAAGCGTTATCTCGACAGCCTGGCGCCGGCTGCCAGATTTCAGCAGTTCGCGCAGGACTTCAGGAGACTTGCCCGTAGCCGGTTTCCCTTCCAGCAGGTCGATACCCATTCGGTTCGGCTCCGGCTCCGTGATGCCATGGAGTTCATGAGCAGGTTCACCTACACCGACAACTGGCTGTCTGAGTGCCATGAGCGCTTTTGCACCTTGGCGTGGCCCGACTGGACCTCGATCGTGCGGTCAGCCGGATTTGAGATCGACCCGCGGTCGGGCCCGTGGACTAATGAGTGGATGGTGGAGAACATCTTCCGACCAGCGGCCGAGCTGACGATGCTGAGCGGCGAGGTCATTCCCTGGCCCGCCACTCACGTGTTCATCGTCGCCATCCGTCCGCTGGCTGAGGTGTAAGCCGGCGAAATGCCCATCGAATTTCGCGTGGGTGACCTGTTCGCCGACCGCCAGCTTCCCTCGCTGGCTCACGGCTGCAACTGTGGTGGGTCGATGGGTCGGGGCATCGCCGTTGAGTTCCGCCGGCGTTGGCCAGCCATGTACGACGCATACCGAAAGGAATGCAAGCAAGGCCGATTTCGTCCGGGCGACGACTTCATTTGGACTCGAATATGTCGAGGCGTCGCTGCGGAAGGCAGTCAGGATCGCCGAGGAGCGGAGGATTCCTTTAATCGGCATGCCGAGAATCGGCGCTGGTTACGGCGGTCTCGAGTGGCCGGACGTCAAAGCAATCATTGAATCGATCGCTGTGGAGACGCCTGTCGTCCTCGCCGTCTACGAGCGGCCTGGATCACCGTGACATCGCGTTCGGCAGCAAGACAAAACCACGCCCATCGGCTCAGTGCAACACGACCCGACCGGTCTACGCCGACCGGCGGTGGTTGCCTGAGTAGCCTTTCGCCTGAGCGAGCGGAACAACCGCGACTGGCCGGAGGACAATGGCGCCCTTTTGGACCTGGACCTCGAAGAAAGCCTCTTCGCCCAGACCTAGCTCGCGCCTCACCTCGGCCGGCACGGTGACCCGCCCAGCAGGGTTCATTGAAACGATGCTTCGCACGCAGACCGAATTATAGAAGGCTAATCATCGATCAGTCAATACCACGATCAGTCAATTCGGCAACTTGACAAGTCGTCATGACGCGCGATATGCTCCTCAATGCCATGAGAGCCATAGGCAAAACGACGACCTGGGGATCCGCAGCCGCGATGCCGGCTGTGGACGCCTGCCTACGCGGCTATAGCCGGCAAGGACACGCATCGTCCTTTGGCAGGAACCCAATCGAGCGTCACCGGGCCCGGAGTCTCCTCTGTGGGAGCAACTGGAACTCCCACGATTAAACAAGGAGCCGACAAGGGGCCTGGCGACGCCAGGCCCCTTTTCTTTTTGCCCGGAGAATCCGGGATCCGCACATTGAAAACCGAATAGGCATGGCAAGCCAAACATCACCAGCGTGGTGGCAAGAGCGCCGGCTCGGGCACAAGCGAGCCCAGCGGGCCGTAACCCCGTGGCCAGCGGCTGTGGAGGTGCGAATCCTCCCCGGCGCACCATCACCACGCTTCTTCTTCGCGCCCTCGTGGTCCCCTGGAGGGGACGACTGCCTGTCGAGCAGGAGGTGGCGGGTTCGATCCCCGTCGAGGGCGCCATACCTCGCACCAGGGTGGTCTAACCGGTAGGACACGTGGCTCTGAACCACGGGATGGGGGTTCAAGTCCTTCCCCTGGTGCCAAACAACCCGACCTGGCCAAGTGGGAAGGCGGCGGTCTGCAGAACTGCCACGACCGGGTTCGATTCCCGGGGTCGGGTCCAGCTGCTGGAGTAGCTCAGAGGTAGAGCGGCACGTTGAAGGCGTGCGCGTCGGCGGCTCAAAACCGTCCTCCAGCGCCATTCCCGAGTAGCTCAGCGGCTAGAGCAACTGGCTTACACCCAGAAGATCGCAGGTTCGAGTCCGTGCCTCGGGAACCACACCCTTGTGGCCTAACTGGTAAGGCGGCCGGCCGTTAACCGGAAGCATCGAGGTTCGAGTCCTCGCGAGGGTGCCAATCAGGGGATGGCCAAGCTCGGTTTAAGGCGCGCGGTCCGGACCCGCGAGAGCGGAGGTTCGAATCCTCCTCCCCTGACCACGCCGGTGTAGCTCAAGTTCGGCAGAGCGCACGTCTCCAAAACGTGGAGATGGAGGTTCGAGTCCTTCCGCCGGTGCCACTTCCTTTGCTTATGCGGCTGGCTGCCGGGGTGGTCGTGGCTCAACGGTTACAGCGCTCGGTTGTGGCCCGAGCGATGTCGGTTCGACTCCGACCGATCACCCCAGCGCTAACCGTATTGCGGAGGGTTGGCCGAGTCTGGTTGATGGCAGCTGTCTCGAAAACAGCCAGGGCTTTTCAGCCCTCCTGGGTTCGAATCCCAGGCCCTCCTCCAAACGCCGCCGTAGCTCAGCGGAAGAGCGTCCGGCTTCTAACCGGACGGCCGGAGGTTCGACTCCTCCCGGCGGTTCCACGTCACGCGAATGCCCTCGTAACTCAAGCAGGCAGAGTCCGGTCTCTTAAACCGAGAGATGGGGGTGCGAGTCCTCCCGGGGGCACCAACAGCGTCGTAGCCCAACCAGGCAGAGGCACCAGGTCGAGAGCCTGTCCAGTGGAGGTTCGACTCCTCTCGGCGCTACCAAACGGGTCCGCAGCTCGAGCCGGGCGAGCAACTGCTTCGCACGCAGAAGGTTGGGAGTTCAAATCTCCCCGGATCCACCATGGGGCTGTCGTCTAGCGGCAGGATTCCTCGCCTTCAACGAGGCAGACGCCGGTTCGAATCCGGCCGGCCCTACCAATAGATTGCGTGGCGCCGAGGCGGCTCCGGGATCTCATAAGCCCCGCGATCCGGGATCGATACCCGGCCACGCGACCATGGCCCGTTCGTCTAGGCGGATCAGGGCGCCGGTTCCTCAGGCCGGATACGGCGGTTCGAATCCGCCACGGGCCACCATAACAACCGGGGGTAGCTCAGTAGCCAGAGCAGCGGTCTGATATGCCGCCGAGCGGAGGTGCGAGTCCTCCTCCCCGGACCAACGAGCACCAACCGCCCTTAGCTCAGCGGCGAGAGCAGCTGCGCGACAGGCAGACGAGCGGTGGTTCGAGTCCACCAGGGCGGACCAACCAGAAAGTTCATTAGCATCCACAGCTTTCATTCACTTAAGGAGGTGAAGAGCATGCCGGCGATGAATGAGATCATCGAACGGCGGTTCGGATTCATCGGCGCGCGTGCGCGCCTCATAAACGCACCGGCGACGGGCCGTGTCACGATCGATGTCCGTCGCGATCGCGACCGTGAGCACTTTGAGCTCCGCTTGCCGAACAGCGCGTCAGCCGCAGTGCTCGATACAGACAAGTCGGCGCGACATCTACTCCTGTTGGTCACGACCGATGGCGAGAAGAGTCGTTTCCTCTGCGGCCATGACGAACGGCACTGGTTTGTATCGGCGATCCCGGAGGCGGCGTCCGGAGTCGTAACTGTCCGCAATGCGATGGAAGCGCTGCAGCCGGAGGCCGTGCGGGCTGCGGCCCACCAGATTCGCCCGAAGGAGCGGCTGCGACGCCGCACCAAGGTGTTTCGCCGCCAGGGCGAATGGTTCTTCGTGCCGGTGTCGGACCTCGAGCCTGATCCGCGCCTTGTGCTGCGTCGTGAGCCGCTCAGCCGCGGCCGCGGCAAGCCGCACATCATGGAGTTTGCGTTCCGCCGCGGTGGAACCACGGTCTACGTGAGCCGGGTGCATCCGACCGGCCTCACGCAGGAGAAGTTCGACGCCCTTTCGGACGAAGAGCGTCGTAAGCAGTCCTGGCGCCAGATGGTGCGCGATGCGGAAGTTTTTGCGTTGGGCCGCATTCGCCACGACGATCACGCCACGCTCGTGCTGCACGGATGGCATCAGGTCTTCATGAACACCGAACCGGGTGCTCGTGCCATGCGCCACGTCGCGTTTCTCGACTAGTTCTTCGGGAGTAGCTCAGCTGGAAGAGCGCCGGCCCTATAAGCCGTCGGTCGCAGGATCGAGACCTGCCTCCCGAACGTAATCGCCTCGCGAGACGGATCTCAGGCGGGTCTGCGAAGCCTGCCATTCCGGGTTCGACTCCTGGGCGGGGTACCAAAC
The DNA here is from genome assembly GCA_005887735.1 of Chloroflexota bacterium. Lineage (GTDB taxonomy): Bacteria > Chloroflexota > Dormibacteria > Dormibacterales > Dormibacteraceae > 40CM-4-65-16. The sequence continues at coordinate 9,664 of VBII01000150.1, read as the reverse complement.
GCCGGCGTAGCTCAATTCGGATGAGCGACTGCCTAGTAAGCAGAGGGTTGCGGGTTCGATTCCTGCCGCCGGCCCCAACTGACCTTTGCCCGAGCCGGAGCTGAAGGGTTATCACTGAACCGGGAGTAGCTGGATTCCAGCACCCGGCTGATCCCTTGGCGACAACACGCTCGGCTTCTCTCTTGCGTGTGTCATGGTCCGGGCCGGCGGAGAGCAGATGCTTCGCACGCTTCCTGCGCCGCCGCCCCCGGGCCGCCCAAGCCCTCTTAGCTCAGTGGAAGAGCGCCGGGCTTCGAACCCGTATGCGGGCGTTCGACTCGCCCAGAGGGCTCCAACCAACTGCCTCGCGAGGCGGACTCAGGCCGCTCCCCTAAAGCGACCGGACCAGGTTCGACTCCTGGGCGGGGCCCCAACCAAAGTCGCGGTCGTTCAGCAGCCAGGATGCCTGCGTGCCATGTAGGCGACAGGGGTGCGAGTCCCCTCCGCGGCCCCAACGCATAGGGATGGATGGCCGAGAGGCTTATGGCGGCGATTTGCTGAATCGCTGAGGACAAGCCGTCCTCCGCTGGTTCGAATCCAGCTCCATCCTCCAACTGCAACGTCACCCGGACCGGCAGTCGAGGGTTATCGGGTAGAGCGCCTGACGAGGGTCAGGAGGCCGCGTGTTCGAGTCACGCCTTGTAGCTCAGTCTTCCTTCGGCGACAACACGTCCGGGTTTGCCGGCGTAACTCAACTGGTAGAGCGGCGCCTTTTAAGCGACCCGATAGGGGTTCGAGTCCTCTCGCCGGCACCAATCATCCCGAGATGGCGTAATGGCAGACGCAGCGGGCCCAGACCCCGTGGCCCCTTCAGGCCGTGGGAGTTCGACTCTCCCTCTCGGGACCATTTGACAGTCTCTGGCGCCTGGCCGGAGGTAGAGGGTTATCGATCTGCTCGAACGTACCGGTGCAAACCGGCGTCCCTCACCAACAACACGCCCGGGCATTACGTCCTTAGTGAGGCGGCGTTCGGACCGGAGTCTTTCGGTTATCGCTCCAAACGATGGGGAGGAGGCCGCGTAAGCGGTCCCGGGTTCGACTCCCGGCAAGCGATGCCCCGCTCCGAGGACACAACACGCCCGAACGCTCTACGTCAATCAGCGCCGAGCCGGATGTTGAGGGTTATCGCTGTTAACGATGTGGCCGCGGGTTCGAATCCCGCCGGATCGATGCGATCCGTAGCTCAGTGGTAGAGCGCAATTCCCTTGACGCGCAACACGCTCGGCATCATCAAGCGATTCGCCTGGACCGGAGGCAGCGGGTTATCGATGGTCACAGCGGTTCGAGTCCGCATCCCGTGCCGCACCACGCCCAGGCCATCAACAACGCATCACTGCACCAGGAAAAGGAGGTGAGAAGCAGTGAAGTACGTCCGTCACGTTTCGACCAGGGTCACTCCCCAGTGGGAGCAGATCCCGGGATCGACTCAGATCCCCAACTCGGCCGGTGGCTACGCCTTCCCGGTTGACGACTGGGTCAGGCTCGACCGCTTCCTCATCCTCGGCAGTGAGGGCGGCAGCTACTACGCGGGTGAGCGCGAGCTGACCCGCAAGAACGCGGAGGCGGTTCTCCGCTGCATCAAGCAGGATGGCCTCAAGGCCGTGGCCCGGATCCGCGAGATCTCGCACTCGGGCCGCGCGCCCCGCAACGATCCCGCCATCTTCGCGCTCGCGATGGCGGCCAAGCTTGGTGAAGAGCCGACCAGGAAGGCTGCGTTTGCTGCAGTCCCGGACGTAGCGCGCACGAGCACTCACCTCTTCCAGTTCGCTGAGGCAGTGCAGGCCTTCGGCGGCTGGGGCCGCGCCACCACTCGCGCGGTGGCCGGCTGGTACGAGCGCGAGAAGGTGGGCGAGCTCGCCTACCAGGCGGTCAAGTACCGCCAGAGGGAGGGTTGGACCCACGCCGACCTGCTTCGCCTGAGCCACCCCAAGGCGCCGAGCGCGGCGCACAAAGAGCTCTACGCCTGGATCGTCGACGGCGTCGTGCCGGCCGACGCCGAGGCGCTGAGGCAGATCGAGGGATTCGAGCAACTGCAGAAGGCGACCGCGGCAGTCGAGGCAGCCAGGCTCATCACTGAGTACAAGCTGCCGTGGGAGACGGTTCCGACCGAGCTCCGCTCGAGCCCGGAGGTCTGGGCGGCGCTCCTCGAGGAGATGCCGCTCACCGCGATGATCCGCAACCTCGCGACCATGACCAGGATCGGCCTGCTCGTCCCGATGTCAGAGGCCACCCGCAAGGTGGTCGGCGAGCTGAAGGACCGCGAGAGGATCCGCAGGGCGCGTGTGCACCCGATGGCCATCCTGGCCGCGCTCAAGACTTACGAGCAGGGCCACGGCGAGAGGGGCAAGCACACCTGGACTCCGGTCCAGCAGGTGGTCGACGCGCTCAACGAGGCGTTCTACCTGGCGTTCGACAACGTCGAGGCGACCGGCAAGCGCTGGCTCCTCGGCGTCGACGTTTCGGGTTCCATGTCGATGGGCGCCGTCGCCGGCGTCGCAGGCATGACTCCGAGGGTCGCCGCGGCTGCGATGACTCTAGTCACCGCTGCCACCGAGCCTCACCACGTTGTCATGGCGTTCCAGGGATCGTTCGTGCCCCTGGGCATCTCGCCGAGGGAGAGGCTCGACGACGTCGTGCGCAAGACCAACGGTCTTCCGTTCGGTCGAACCGACTGCGCACAGCCGATGCTTAACGCGACCGAGCGCAAGCTCAAGATCGACGCGTTCGTGGTCTACACCGACAGTGAGACCTGGTACGGCCAGATCCACCCGGTGCAGGCACTCCAGCAGTACCGCCAGAAGATGGGAATCCCGGCCAAGCTGATCGTGCAGGCCTTCGTGGCCAACCCCTTCAGCATCGCCGATCCCAACGACGCCGGAATGCTCGATGTGATCGGTTTCGACACCTCGGTGCCGGCTCTGATCAGCGATTTCGCCGTCAACTAGGTGGGTGACCGGCTCGCCCGGTCATCCACCATCCTCGGCTTGCCTTACCCGTTCGGGAGCCGAGGTGGTCTCCGGGCATCAATCGTGTACGTGGTTCAGCAGGCATACGGCAGCGCGGCCTTGGCACAATCGCCATGGTGGGTAGTCACTTCGATGCCATTGGATTCGGCGTAGCGCAAGACCGGATCAACGACCTGCTCAACGACGCGTTTATGCACGGCACGAAAATCCCGGTTTCAAGCGACACCTACTACTCCGTCTGGAGGCCTGGTGGCGGTCCTGAGTTGTGGGTTGGCATTCGGGAGTCCGGTGCAACCAGGGACCTACTTGCGTTGACGCCCTACTTCCGTGGACCTTCGCGGCTCAGAGTGCGGATTGAGGGAGTTGAAGGGGATCCTCAGTATCCGTTTGAGGGCAGGATCGCCGTCTGGGCTATCCCGCGCGGTCGGGACGACCAGGAGTATCCCTTCTCCATCGATCTTGCCGACTACGCACTTCTAGGCGATCTTGCTGTCGGCAAAGAACTCAACCTGCCGATCGCCGGGTTCGCCCATTCCTTGAATGGTGGCCGGACGAGGCGAGCTATAAAGCTGCCACTTCCGATCTGCAGCTCGCGCCGAAGTCGTTCATTCCGGTCGGCATGTTCAAAGACTCAGGTGCGCCACCATCGTCTGGGCTCTTCACTGGGATCGTGAAAGGGTCTCAACGGCTTGTGAATCGAGCGACGGCGCAGGAGTTCTTGCACGTACAGGTCGACACGCTCAGCGGCGAGATCGACGTGGTCGCAGATGTCGGTTCCGTTCAAGGTGTGCCGGCTATCGGCGGAGTCGTCAAAGCCACGTGCTGGTTGTGTTCGGCTGTTAGCTAGTTTGGTGGACAGCCAGCCTGATATGTAAGCGTGCTCAACGAGGTGACCCGAGGCAAACTAGACGGGAACTGAATTCACTAGACGAGAACCCGGCTTACAGGTCAGCCGCTTTTATCAGCGCGATCATCTCGCTTCCGGTCTTCGTCGCGCTGTCATCGGCGTGACAGAGGTGGTTCAGATCCTCATCCAGGTTCTCGGCCTGCGCGGCGGGCCGTTCGACGCGGCGGCGAAATCTGTGCTGAGCGTCGCGGGTTACGTAATCCTGGCCCCTTTGTGGTCACGTGGGCCGCTGCCTTCATCATCTACAAGGTGGGGACCATCGACGAGCGCTGGAACGCCCTCGTCGACAAGGTCGCTTAAGGCTCCGGGTCGGCCAGCCTGTACACGCGGCGAGCAGTGTTGCCAAAGATCCACTCGTCCGGGCCGACGAACTGCTGCAGCGAGTCCATGACGCGCGCGTAGTCGGCCGCGAGCAGGCATACGGGCCAGTCGGATCCGAACATGCAGCGCTCGGGGCCGAACCAGTCGAGCACGCGTTGCACGTAGGGCGCGAGCTGCTCGGGCGTCCACGATTTCCAGTCCGCTTCGGTGACGAGGCCGGAAAGCTTGCAGGCCACGTTGGGCTTGTCGCCGAACGGCTCCAGCGCCTTCTCCCAGCCGGCGTCCCACGAGCCGCCGGCGATGCGCGGCTTGGCCGCGTGGTCGATGACGAAGGACGTCCCGTGGTGGCGGCGTACGGTTTCGAGGGCGGCGGTCGCGGAGCAGCGAGCGGGCGTCAGGTTCGTCGTGGACCTGGTGGCGGATCCCGACCAGCAGGTCGCTGACCAGTGACGCGATTGTCTCATCCACCGCGGGCGAGGTGAGATCCACCCATCCCACGACTCCGCCGACGAACTCGTAGGCAGCGGCGGTCTCCAGGAACTCGCGCGTCTCCTCGAGGCTGGAAACGGTCTGGACCAAGATCGTCTTCTCGACGCCGTTGTCGGCCAGCAGGGGCCGCAGGTCGTTGGGGCCGAAGGGCCGCCGGATCGCGGCCAGCTCGTCGCCCATCCACGGGTAGTCGCGGCGAGACGGGTCCCAGAAGTGGTGGTGGGCGTCGACGATCATGCGTCGAGCAATGGCCACAGCTCGTCGGGGATGTCGGCCTGGAAGGCTCGGACGTTCTCTTCGACCTCCGCCACCGACCGGCACCCGGTCAGCACGGTTGCGACCGCCGCGTGACGGAGCGGAAACTGGATCGCCGCCGCCTTCAGATCGACGCCGAGGCGATCGCAGACCGCTTTCAGTTCTTCCGCGCGGCGCACCAGCTCAGGCGGGGCCGTCGTGTAGTTGAAGGTTGCGCCCGGCCGCGGGTCGGCCAGGATGCCGCTGTTGAACACGCCGCCCGCGATGATTGCGATCCGCCGCTCGGCGCACAGCGGCAGCAGCTCGATGGCGCCAGAACGGTCGAGGAGCGTGTAGCGTCCGGCCAGCAAGAAACAGTCGAAGTCAGCCTCGCGCGCGAAACGGACCAGCATCTCTGATTGGTTCATACCGGCGCCCACGGCTCGGATCGAACCTTCGCTGCGCAGCCGGTCGAGCGCCCGGTAGGCGCCGGTCAAAGCTTCCTCGAAGTGATCGTCTGAGTCATGGATGTGGAGGACATCGATGCGGTCCAAACCAAGCCGGCTCATGCTCTCCTCCACCGAGCGCATCACACCGTCGTAGGAGAAATCGAACACCGGATTGACCGGCGGCACGCCCTTGTATGCCTGCCCAGGCTCGGGCGGCGCGCCCGCCCGCAGGAGCCTGCCTACTTTCGTCGCGAGCACGAACTCGTCGCGCGGCTTCGAACTCAGCACCGCGCCCAGTCGCAGCTCGGCGAGGCCGTGGCCGTAGAGGGGGGCGGTGTCGAAGAAGCGGATGCCCGCCTTCCAGGCGGCCTCCACCACCCGGTGCGCCTCGTCGTCGGCAACCGCCTCGAACAGCCCGCCCAGGGGTGCGGTGCCCAGGCCAAGTCGCGTGACCTGCAACGGGGTCGTGCCGAGCTCGACCTGTTTCAGAGTTCCCAGATCTTGCGCATGCGGTCGCTGCCCTCGCTACTGAAGTCATGCGTCACGGCCATCATCGTCGCGATCTCCGCTTCCCATTGCATGCTTGTAGGATCGTTCGCGATCTCCGCGATCGCACGGTCGTAGTCCTCGCACTCGATGAAGTGAAAGAGGTCCAGACCGTCCCGAAAGATGAAGTAGCGCGTGATGCCACTGCGTTTGATCGCCTCGAGCACCTGTGGCCAAACCGCGCGGTGGTACTCCTCGTAGCGTTCCTCAGCGCCGCGCTTCAGTCGGGTGTGGAGACCGACTTGCATCCAGTAAGTCCCGTCCAGGTCAGCTTGCTCGCCATCAGGCCGACCGTCCCATTGCGAGCCGGCCCTTCAGCCAGCGCTCACTGCTGGCGATGTGCGAGGCGGCGGCAGCGCGGGCGAGGTCGGGATCGCCGGCCATGATCGCTTCGTAGATCCGCCGGTGCTCGTCGCGCGTCTCGTCGAGTGCCCCGTCGGCCTCGCGCCCGTGCCACAGGCGGGCGCGCATGGTGCGGGTTGCAAGGCTGGCCAGGAGCGATGTGAGGACAGCGTTGCCCGCGGCCCTGGCGACCACGGCGTGAAACGCGACGTCGGACTCGACCAGCTCCTCGACGTTCTTGGCCTCGCCCATGCGCTCCAGGATTTGTGCCAGCTCCACCTTCTCCTGGACGTCGATGCGGCCTGCGGCAAGCGCGGCGGCCGCCGCCTCGAGGATGCGCCGGACCTCGTAGAGCTCGATCTCGGTGTCGCCGAGGAGCAGGTGGCTGATGAAGTGGGTGCTCTCGAGCAGGAGGTCGGGCTCGAGGCTGCTCACATAGGTCCCATCGCCTTGCCTGACCTCGAGGACGCGCAGCTGGGAGAGCGCGCGCACCGCCTCACGCAGGGAGTTGCGCGAAAGCCCAAGCTCGGCGGCGAGCTCGCTTTCCTTGGGCAGCCTGTCGCCCGGGCCCCACGCGCCCGACACGATCCGCTCCCGGATCTTGTCGATCGCTCCCTCGGTCAAACGCGGCGCGCGCTCAGGCCGGCGGATAGATCGGACGTTCACAGGCTACTCAGCCCTTCAAAGGCCAATTTAGGCCGAAATGGTTGACAAACATCGGAGCTTCAGCATATAGCTAACAACCGGGATGGGGAACCGGCTCGACGCCAAAGTGTGCCTGATCACGGGCGCGGGATCAGGGATCGGCCAGGCGAGCGCCCGCCTGTTCGCCCAGGAGGGCGCCCGGGTCGTCGTCGCCGACATTGATCTCGACGCGGCCCGAGAGACTGTGGCCGGGATCGGCGACGCGGCGGTCGCGGAGCGGGTCGACGTGACAAGCCCGCGGGACACTGCCGACCTCGCGGAGCGGGTAGTCAAGCAATTCGGCCGGATCGACGTGCTCTTCAACAACGCCGGAATCGCCGGCGTGGGCGACGTCCTCGAGACCGAGCCCGAGCTCTTCGACCGGGTGATGACCGTCAACGTGCGCGGCGTCTACCTGATGACCCGGGCCGTGGTGCCGCACATGATGGAGCGACGTACCGGCTCGATCATCAACATGTCGTCGTGCATAGCCGAGATCGGCCTCGCCCGTCGGGTCTCCTACGCGGCGTCCAAGGGCGCGGTCTTCGCGATGACGAAGTCGATGCAGGTCGACCTAGCGCCACACGGCATCCGCGTCAACGCCCTGCTGCCAGGCACCATCCTCACGCCCTTCGTGGAGCGCTATCTGAAGGAGTCGTACAGCGACCCGGAGGAGGGGATGGCCGCGATCCGCAAGCGGCAGCTGAGCAATGATCTTGGCCGGCCCGAGGATGTCGCCGCCGCGGCTCTCTTTCTCGCCTCAGACGAGTCGCGGTTCATGATGGCGGCGGGCCTGATAATCGACGGCGGAGTGTCTGGCGCCAGATAGTGCGGCTCACGCGCCGCGACCGCCTTCTCCTCTTCGCTCCGCTCGCGATCCTGCTCGGCGGCTGGCTCGTCGTCCCGGCTCTCGTTGGTCTGACCGCGACCCTGACCACGTACACGCCGCTGACGACGTCCGTCGCGTTAGCGCGCTGGCAGAACTACAGCGACGTCCTCCACGACCCCCAGTTCGCCGAGGCGGTGCGGAACGTGGCGATCTTCACGCTGGTCGCAGTGCCGCTGGAGCTTGCTCTCGGATTTGGCATCGCCTACCTACTGCGGCGTCCCATCCGAGGTCGCTCGTGGTGGCGTGGGCTTCTTCTCTTGCCGTGGCTCGTGAGCCCGATCGCCACTGGGGTCATGTGGCACTACCTGTTTAGCGGCGCCACCGGCGTCGTCAACTTCGTCCTGGGTTGGCTTGGCCGACCCGAGTTGGGATCGCCGATCGGCGACGTGCGCCTCGCGCTGGCGTCCACGATCGCGATCGAGGTCTGGCGCGTGGCGCCGTTCGTCACCTTTCTGGTGTTGCCGGGGCTGGTGGCCATCCCCGAAGAGCGCTGGGAGCAGGCGACGCTCGCGGGCACGTCCTGGTTCCAGCGGATCGTCAAGGTGGCTCTTCCTGAGGTCGCGCCATTGATGCTGACGGTGGGGATGCTGCTCACGGGCCAGTCCCTGGGCGCGTTCGACACCATCCTCATCCTCACGGGCGGCGGGCCCGGGACCGCAACCCTGACGCCCGCGCTCTACAGCTACGACCGCGCTTTCGTCACCAACGATTGGCCGGCCGGAGCGGCTTCGGCCTGGCTGATCGCCGCGGGCGTGGCCGTTGTCGGCGCGGCCTACATCCGGCTCTCGGGGAGATGGTCGCGGTGAGAGCGCCGCGCCTTATCGCGGTCGCTGCCGTAACCGGGGCGTTCTTGCTGCCGCTCGCCTGGACGGGCCTGGCCGCCGTCGGCGTGCTGCCAGACGACAGCACGCGGCCCCCGTCGTGGACAGGGCCGCCGACGCTCGACCACATCGCCGAGATAGGTGTCGCGGAACCGACGTTCTGGCACGAGCTCGCGACGAGCACCGTCGCCGCGATCGTGGCGGCCTGCCTCACCGTGGCCGTTGCGATTCCATCGGCCTTCGCGCTCGCACGTTCCCGATTCCGTGGTGGCCGGACAGTGACGCAAGGGTTCCTTGTCCTCGCCAGCCTGCCGGTGATGGCGTACGTGATCCCCCTCGCCGACCTCTCGCGGCGGGTGCACCTGATCGACACTTTCGCGGGCGTCACCCTCGCCGAGGCGGCGGTGACGGCGCCGCTTGCAGTCTTCGTCCTGCACGGCGCGGTGGCGCAGCTGCCCACCGAGTGGGAGGAGGCTGCGCTCATCGATGGTGCAGGCGTCTTGCGCATTCTCGGCCGGGTCGTCCTGCCGCTCATCGCGCCGAGCGTTGCGGCCACGCTGGTGGTGATGTTCGTCCTCGACTGGAACATGCTCCTGGTGCCGCTGCTACTGACGTCGGGCGAGGTCAAGACCGTGCCCGTCGCGCTCAGCGATTTCTTCACCTTCGAGCGCGAGCTCGACTGGCCGACGGCGGCCGCCGCGCTGATGGTGTCGCTGGCCCCACTGGCGGTGCTGGTGGGGGTCTTCCACCGCGTCCTCGAGCGCTTCGTCTTGCAGGCGCCTGCAGGGCGAGACATCGGATGACTAGGGGCTAAACAGCTGATTTGGAGCTTGACAAACCAGCGATAACGAGCTAAACATCCCATATTCGTGGCATTTCGGCCACCCGGCCCACTCAGATTGATAGGGGAAATGAGCAGATGAGCCGACAGCTGGCGAGAGCCCTTGTCCTTGCACTGGCCGCTGCCGTCATTGCGG
>VBII01000149.1:653-2515 GCA_005887735.1 Chloroflexota bacterium | reverse complement strand
ATTATGCAGCATGCATAGTTATGAGACCGTGAGGCGGATCAGGAATCTGGTAGTCCTTGCGTCGACCGCTCTAATGCTGGCCGTCGCCGGCTGCGGCGGGCCTACCACCGCGCGCCCTACGCACACCCCGTCGCCGAGCGCCACGCCGACAGAGTCGCCCGTGCAACCGCTGCGCCCGCTTGTCCTCATCGATCCGAGCCAGCCCATCACCGAAGCAGAGGTGCGAGCCGTGGTCGACGGGGTATTCGTGCAGGGGATTTTCCTGGACGACCCGATGCTCTATGCCGAGTGCCAGTACTACCACGGAGGTGAGCCGACATTCAAAGCCTGCCCGCTGACGCCTCGACTCGAGGCGAGGCTGACAAGCCACATCGGGCGCTTTCCCCCCCGTTACGGCGCAGGCGCCTTCTGCCGGTGCCTCGCCGTCTCCCGCGACATCGAGGTTGTGACCACGATCCGCGATGACGCCGCCACTGCGCACGTCCGATTGTTCGGCGGGACAGAGACGGTGGACCTGGTCCTAACGCTGAGCCAGGGCTATCTGCTCGTCGACGATATCCAGTGCAACGGCAGAGGGGCCGCGAGCTCGATCTACGTCGACCCGATTCCGTCCTGCTAGGTGCTTCCAGATCGAACCGGCGCAAGCTCGGCGACCGAGTTCACGTCGGGGCCAGGCAGCGAGATCGCACTCGATCGCGGAATCGATTCCGACCTGAGACCTGCCGGAACCATAGATCTACGCGCGGAGTATGGGTGGCGTGACCGCAGCTCTCCAGGTCGACGACGCGTGGAAGACGTATCGCTTGCGCGGTCGGGATGTCAACGCGCTGGCCGGAAGACCACGCTGTTGAACCTCGCCATCGGTCTCGACAGGCCTAGTCGAGGTTCCGTCATGTTGTTCGATAACGAACTGAACTCCATGGCCCAGTCGGCCATCACACGCCTCCGCGCCCGCTCAGTCGGGATCATTTTTCAAGATCCTCTGCTGCTGCCCGGCCTCACCGCGCTTGAGAACGTCGTCGCGGGCCTTCTCCCCCACACGGGCTGGAGGGCGTTGCAGTCGCGAGCGCGCGAGATCCTCCAGATGGTGGGGCTCGGGGAACGGATGGACTTTGCTCCAAGCCGGCTGTCAGGCGGCGAGCGCCAACGCGTCGCCATCGCTCGGTCGCTCGTCGGCAGGCCGCGATTGGTGGTCGCGGACGAACCGACGGGGCAGCTGGACACCGAGTCGACGGGTCGCCTTCTCGATCTTTTCGAACGCCTCAAGCGCGAGCTCGCCTTCACCTTGGTGGTGGTGACCCATGATCCGATCGTTGCCGCGCGCGCTGGACGGATCGTCAACCTCCACGCCGGTCGAGTGAAGGACTGACCGCTGCTCCGGCTAGCTGTGCGCGAACTCCTCGGCCAGCGTCTCGCCAGCGGGCTTGCGCTTGCAGGCCTCTGCACCGCGACCCTCGGGTTCGCCCTGATGACCGGCGGCGCGCAGTACACCCAGGCGCACCTGCACGGTGACCTGGGCAAGGCATGGAGTGCCCGGTACGACCTGCTCGTCCGGCCCTCCTCCTCGGTCGGGCCCGCTGAGCGGAAGGTGAACCTCATCCCGCAGAACTTCAGCACTGGATCGGCGGGTGGGTTCACGTACGCGCAGCTGGCTGCGATTCGCGCGTTGCCCGACGTCCAGGTGGCCGCGCCTCTCGTGGTTGTCGGAAGCGTGAACTGGGACCTCGGCTCGTTCACGGTTCCACTCACCAGACCGGGGTCGGCGTTGACGGCGTTCCACGTCGCTTACTCGGAACGGGTCGACTCAGGAATGGTGAGCTACGACATGGACAACCACATCGCGCTGGTCGCTAGCGAGGGCA
>VBII01000149.1:0-606 GCA_005887735.1 Chloroflexota bacterium | reverse complement strand
GCGAGTGCGGCCCATACCCAGATCCGCCCTCGGACGGTATTGAGATCTGGCAGCCGATCCCGATTGCCGGGGTTGACCCCGCGGCGGAGGCCCAGCTCATCGGCCTCGACCAATGTCTGAAGTCCGGGCGCTATCTGGCTGCTGGCGACACCCCACAGCCCAACGCCGACCCGCCCGGCACCAACATCCCGGTTCTCGTCAGCACGCGGTCGTTCGTCGACACGCAGTTTGTCGCCAGCGTTTCGAGCTGGGGGGTGCAGGCTGTGCCAGCGCCGTCGACTGGCAGTGATCCACCCGACGCGAAGCAGCTTCAACCGTTCGTCGCCTCGGCGAACGATCTCTACCAGGCGCATCTCGCCTCGATCGGCAACGACATCGACTTCTGGCCCGTCTGGCGGACAGGCCAGACGTCGTACAGGACGACGGGCGATGGCCGGCTGGCCCCGATCGGGGTCACGGCGGACCTCTCGGTCTACGAGCACCCGAACTTCAACCTGCAGGGAGGGAGCCCGGACGAGCTTCGTATCCCACCCGAGTCGCGGGCCGGCTGGTTCCGGCCAGTGACCTCCAGCTATTACAGGCGCGACGACGGCGACCGCCGGTGGG
>VBII01000148.1 GCA_005887735.1 Chloroflexota bacterium | reverse complement strand
GGGTTCATCGATGCCTGGCATGAGGCTCCCTCAGAGGGCGGCGAGACAGAAGGTCATCTTCATCTCGCCTTCCTGACTGACGGCGACTGGACCCCGGCCGGCGTCTGCCTGACCCAGGATGCCGGCGGTCGCGTGCACGGGACCGTTTACGGAGACGCGCCGGTCACTACGGTTCATCGGCAGACCTCGCGCATCCTGAGTCTCGATGTCGACGGTCGGGCCTGGCCGCACGTCGGGCAGCGCGATCCCGCTGTTGGGCGCCTCCAGCAGATGTTTCCCGGTTTTCGCCCGGTCAACTGGTCGAACGCCTACGAGGCCGCTGCAGGATGTGCCGCGAGCTCGGGGCATCGATCGACATCCACGGCCATCGCCTCTACTGCTTTCCGGGACCAGAGGTCCTGGTCCAGATGAAATCGTTCAAAGGGCTGTTCGGGCGCAAGGTCGAGTACCTGACCGCGCTCGGTCACGCAGCTCTGGCCGGCGAGCTCGACACTGAGACGCTGCGCGCCCTGCCACGTGAGGAATCACTCGCGCAGCTCAAGAGGCTGGCCGGGATTGGCGAGTTCGGATCGCAGCTGATCAGGCTGCGCGCACTGAGCGCCGTCGACGAGCTCCCGACGACAGAACGCCGGCTGCTCGAGGCAATCCGCGGGGCCTATGGGCTCGCGCACGAGCCGGACATCGCCGAGCTCGAAAACATCGCCGAGCCATGGCGGCCGTTCCGGATGTGGGTGGCGGTCTGCTTCCGGCGCTCGCTTGCCGGTGGCGCCGGCATGACGCACTCGCGGGCCGCGGGCTGAGAGACCAGAGGGCCAGAGGCCTCAGTGCGACTGGCTGCGCACGAGCACCATCGCGGCAACCCAGAGCAACCCACCCGAGATCAGCAGGACCCACAGCGTCCAGGGGATGAGCGAGAACTCGACCAGCGCGCCGAAGATGGCAGCAAGAGCCAGGCCGAATACCAGGGTGGCTGCACGACATCGCCGCGGCTGAAAATCCGCCCCGCGCCGAAGATCAGCCCCGCCGTCATCACGGCCGGTCCCGTCAGGCCGAAGGCCCAGCGCAAGTCCACGGCACCGGCCGCGGCCGCGACGAGCGGCTGCACTCCCGCGAGCGCAAGCCCGGCTGCGACCGCAAAGGCGACCAGCCGAAGCATCGCGCTCGGGTGGGGCACGTTCAGCAAAGCAGTGTGACGGCGAGCACTCGATGTTTCCCCCGGTTTCCACTTCATCAACGCGCCGGTCGTGAGCTGAACCCGTTCAGGCGGAGGCGAACAGAACGTGGTTGCGGCCGGTGGTTTCGATTGCACCCGAATGCCCGCGCTGCAACGTCGCCGTTGCGTCTTCGATGAACCCGCGGCGCTTGTCGCCGTCGACTCCGTCAAGGCGCGCGGCGCAATCCCACCAGCTCGCGCACAGCGAGACGAGCTGTTCGGCGGACTCCCACACCACGCGCTCGTCAACCACCTCGACGCGCGCTGACGCGAAACCTGCGTCGAGGGCGGCCGCCCTCAATGCCACCGCATCGGCGGCGGTCGCGCGCGTCCTGTCCTGGTCGAGGGCGCGAGGCGCGGGCGGAAGCCACCGGTCGGTGACTGAGTCCAAGAGCGCCCAGACCGACTCCTTCACCGGCGTGACCGGGACGCTCGCGGCGAAGGCTGAGCCGTCGCGCAGCACGCGGCGGGCCTCGCGCAGGGCGCGGTCGAGGTGCGGCGCGAACTGCAATCCGTGGCCACACGCGGCCGCATCGAAGGAAGCGTCTGCGAAAGCGAGCCCCTCGATGTCCATGACCTCGAAGCGCGCATTGGCGATTCCGGCTCGCCGAGCCAGCTCGATCATTCCTTCAGCGAGGTCCACACCGATGACTTCGCCCTGTGGCGCTACCTGCGTCGCGAACCGTCTGCTCAGAGTCGCAGGCCCGCACGCGAGGTCCAGCACACGCATCCCGGGTTTCGCCGCGACCAGCTCGATCACGCGCTCCCGGCCGCGCGCCTCGCCCCTGGCCATGATCTGGTCGAGCCTCGCCTGGTATGCCGCCGCATGGCGGCTGAAGATCGCGGGGAAAAGGTCCTTGGACTTCAGCGCGCGAGCGCCCACTGGCCCTCCAACCACGCCGCCGCTCGGAGGGTGTCGGCGTTGTTCCGGCCCGCCACCTGGATGCCCACCGGAAGTCCGAGCGGCAAAGGGGCGGGCAGGACAGCAACAGGTTGGTGCGTGGTGTTGAACGGACGGGTGAACCTGGACAGGGGCTCGCGGACCTCCTGGCCGGCATCGACCGGCGGAGCGACGATCGCCGAGGCGGGGACGACCAATGCATCGATCCCCTCCATGGCGCGCTGCGCGGCCACCTGCAGCTGCGTCCGCTCCTGCAGCGCCTCCTCGTATGCGCCCATCGGAATCTCGAGCCCGCGGCGAATGAGGCGGAGCACGTCCGCGCCGTATTTCTCGGGGCACTCCGTGGCCCATTGCCGGTGGTATTCGGCGGCTTCCGCCAGCAGGATGGTCAGTCCGACCTCGAACAGCCGGTTGCGGTCGACGAACTCGACTTCGGGCAGGCCGTCGGATACCTTGGACCAGGCTTCCCCGGTCGGTCCATCGAGGCCACTGACCCAACCGGCCGGCACCGCGAGCTGAGGCGCCGTCTCCCGGTCGAGCGAGACTTCTTCGCCTGACATCATCGAGTAGGCGCTTGCCACCGTGACCATGTCCGGCCCGATGGGCCCGAGGGTGTCCAGCGACTTGCTCAGGGGGATCACGCCCGACATGTCGATGCTGCCGAATGCGGGCTTGAAACCCGCCACACCGCAGAGGGAGGCCGGGATGCGGATCGAACCGCCCGTGTCGCTGCCGATAGCCCAGTCGCATAAGGCCGCCCCGACCGCGGCGGCCGAACCGCCCGACGAGCCGCCCGCCACGCGGCCGGGGTCGGCGGGGTTGCGCACCGTGCCGTAATGCGGATTGAAGCTGGTCACCCCGTACGCGAACTCATGCAGGTTCGCCTTGCCGATGATCACGCACCCGGCCTCGCGGATGCGGCGGATCACGGGTGCATCCTCGGCGGCAGGGACATTGGGCAGGATGATCCCGCCCGCCGTCGTGACCATGCCCCTGACGTCGACGAGGTCCTTGACCGCGACCACGATCCCCTCGCCCTTCTCCTCCGATACCGAGATGAATGCGTTCAGGTGGGGCCAGAGGCGGATCCGATCTCGCGCCTCGTCGAGGTTCACGGAAGTCATTCTCCCGGGTGTTGAGTGCGCCGACGCGAGGCTCCTCGCGTCTGCGCGGCCTAGGCGGCCGGGCGCCTGCGGCGCGGAAGCCGGCGTCGACTCCTGCGCGCGCTCGGTCACGCATCTACGCGATGCGCTCCCTCGCGTGCTCGTCGTCTCCTTGGCTCCGGCCGCCGATGCCGCGGATACGCTGCGGATCCCCGCGTCGGCGCACTCAGATTCCGGGCCGCCGAGTTATCCTTGCCCGCTGATGTCAGGCAGCCCTTCCGGAGGGTTCAGCGCCAACCTCTCGTGGAGCAAGGTCGACGTGCTGACCTCCTCTGAGCGCCTGACCGCCGAAATCCAGGTCCGCGGCGGCCGCCTCCGCGAGACGATCAACGACCCGGAGCCGCTCTTCCACCTGCGCAACGTCAGCGCCGAGCCGTTGGTCCCGGGCGCTGTGCCGCTGACCGGAATCCCTGAAGGCCTGTTCAACAAGGACTTCATCGGCGGCATCCGCACCATCGAGCCGGAGCCGCCGCCGCCCGACCTGGTGGCCGACATGATGCGTCGCTACGTCATGTTCCAGGCTGCGAGCTTCATGGTCACCGGAGCGGCCGAGTTTCCTAAGGCGACCGAGGCCTCCATGCACACCGAGATCCTGATGAAGGCCCGCTTCTTCTCGATCGTCGACGCCACGGTGACGATCTTCGGGGTCGCCGGCAAGAGCTGGACCCAGCCCAACATCTGGGTCAACCGCGACCTCATGCTGGCGGTCTTCCTGGGCTAGAGCCCGCGGCCGGTCGGAAAGGGATTCCGCCCGTCTGACGTCAGGCGTGCGCTACGACGATGCCCCTAACGCATGTCTGGCGTCAGCCGCGCGTATCGCTGCCCCGCCGGCCGAACAGGCGCTGCAACCGAAGCGAGATCAGGTGCAAGAACAAGCCGAACGCGTTGATCGGCTGCGCCGAAGCAGGCTGAGTTGAGGGCGGCGAACTGTTCGCGGTTGCCCCACCCGACGGGTTGTCCGGCGGCGACACGTCCTCCATCACGCCGCGGCCGAAAGAAGCCACGCGACCGGCGACGTGGTAGTCGGTCACGATCCGCACGGTCGATCCGTCACCTGCCGGCTCCACGGTCATGTGAGCGGTCGCCCTGGCCGTTCCCTGGCCGGTGGTCTCTCTTCCTTCGGCGGTCAGGGTGGCCGTGCGTTCGGATTCGCTGCGTTCTGAGATCCGGGCCGTGCCGTTGTAGGCGACCGAGATCGGCCCGACCTTGACTTTGACCTTGCCCTTGAACGTGCTCGCGTCGACGACCTCGGTCAGCTCTGCGCCCGGCACGCAGCCCACCACCTTGTTGACGTCGAGGAGGTAACCGAACACCCGCTCGGGTGGGGCGCCCACCTGAAAGGAATTCTCCAGTTGCATTTCCCGCCTAAAAGTAGCGCAATAGAGGGGTTCATCTGCGCTGAGTTGTTCGGTGCCACCCGCGCACCGCTACTGGAGGGGTTTTAGGAGGACTGATGAAGCACAAGGTCGCGACAACCGTCAACGGCCGCCGGCACGAGCATGAGGTGGAGCCTCGCCTGCTGCTCGTGCACTATCTCCGAGACAACCTGGGGCTCACCGGCACGCACATCGGCTGTGACACCAGCCAGTGCGGCGCGTGCACCATCCTGGTCGACGGCAAGGCCGTCAAGAGCTGCACCATGTTCGCCGTCCAGGCCGAGGGCCGGAACCTGATGACGATCGAGGGCATGGCCAAGGATGGGGAGCTGCACCCGATCCAGCAGGCTTTCTGGGACGAGCACGGTCTGCAATGCGGCTACTGCACGCCCGGCTTCATCATGGCCGCCGCCCTCTGCCGGTGTACCGGCTACGTCAACATCGTCAAGGCCGTCCAGACCGCTGCCAAGACAATGAGCGCCACGCCGGCCAAGAAGGCGACGGTCACGGCGGGAGGCAACTGACATGGCGGTCACCCAGCTGGTCGGGGCCAAGATCCACCGCCGCGAAGATCCTCGTCTCATCACTGGCCATGGGCACTACGTCGACGACTTCACGCGGCAGGGCACGGCATACGCCCATTTCGTGCGCAGCCCCCTCGCGCACGCGCGCATCAAGAGCATCGACATCACAGACGCAAGCAAAGCTCCTGGCGTGGTCGGCGTCTACACGGCGCGCGACTTCAAGAGCCTGCTCGCCGGGACGCATCCGGCCGCGCCGGCTTTTGTCGCCGAGAAGAAATTTCACCTATCAGGGCGAGATCGTCGCCGCTGTGCTCGCCGAGACCAAGAGCCAGGCGGCCGACGCGGCCAACCTGATCCAGGTCGAGTACCAGGACCTGCCCGCGGTGATGGACCTCGAGAAGGCTCTCCAGAAGGGCAGCCCGAAGTCGCACGTGGACGGGCCGGACAACGTCTGCTGGGATTTCACATACACGGGGCCCGACATCACCGAGGCGGCGTTCAAAGAGGCAGATGTCGTGGTGAAGGAGCGCATTCTCCAGAACCGGCTGGCGCCCGTGCCGATGGAGCCACGCGGCGTGAGCGCCGACTACGAAGGCTTTGACAAGAAGCTCACGATCTGGATGTCGAGCCAGAACCCCCACTTCATCCGCCTGTTCGTCTCGGGGGCGATGGGGCTGAAGGAAAGCCAGGTGCGCGTCATCTCG
>VBII01000147.1:5523-7237 GCA_005887735.1 Chloroflexota bacterium | reverse complement strand
CCGCACGAGTTCTCGGGGGGGCAGCGCGAGCGCATCGGCATCGCACGCGCCCTCGTGCTGAACCCGACCTTCATCGTCGCCGACGAGCCGGTGTCCGCCCTCGACGTCTCGATCCAGGCGCAGATCGTCAACCTGATGGAAGACCTCCAGGAGAAGTTCCAGCTGACGTTCCTGTTCATCGCTCACGACCTCTCGGTCGTGCGTCACATCAGCGACCGGATCGCGGTGATGTACCTCGGGAAGATCGTCGAGATCGGGCCGAGTGACGGAATTCGCGACCGGCCGCTGCATCCCTACACCAAGGTCTTGGAGAGCTCGGTGCCCGTGCCCGACCCGGACATCGAGGCACAGCGCAAGCCGATCCTCTTGAAGGGCGAGATCCCCTCGCCCGTCAACCCGCCGTCAGCCTGCCGCTTCCACACCCGCTGCCCGATCGCGCAGCCGATCTGCTCCGAGGTCGAGCCACCCCTGGAGATGAAAGAGAACGGGCGGTTCGCGGCTTGCCACTTCGCAGGACAGCTGTAGTCGATACGGCCCGAAATTTCGCATCGCTGACGTCAGAAGTGCGGAATTCCAACATCTGAAGCGCACGGGAGGCGTCAGACGTGCGGAATCCGAGGGGCAGGATCGCTTTCAGTGCGATGTGATCTGGATCTGGTTCCAGTAGTAGTCGAACATGTTGTTCGAACCTGCTCCCAGGACGTATGGCTTGAACAGGTACGGGTCGACCGTATAGAACAGCGGGATGTAGGCCACGTCGTCGATCAGCTGCCGGCTGACCATCTTGTAGTCGGGGATCGCGGAGGTCAGCGGCTCGGTGTCCGCCTTGGCGAGCAGCTGGTCGTAGGCCCTGGTCTGGTAGCCGCTGGTGCAGCTCACGTCGGGACAGCCGGCAGCCTGGCCCCACAGGTTGTCGAACCAGTCCTGCGGATGGTCATAGTCCGCCGCCCAGCCGTCGCGCGACAGCACGTACATCCCCCGCAGGCGCTCGGTGATGAATCGGGTGTGTGGAATCGCCTGCAGCCCCACTGAGAGTCCCAGGTTCTGCTGCCACTGCGACTGGAGGAGCTTGGCCGCCGGCTCGTTGAACGGGTTTTCCGGGTCGTACACGTAAACCAGGTTCTTGCTCTTGGTGCCGGTGGGATCCGCCGATAGCAGGAGGCTCCGCGCTTTGACCGCGTCGAATGCGGCGAGGGGGTCGTTGCCGTCGCCCAGATAACCCGCAAGGCCCTTGGGGATCACGCCGCCGGTGGCGGGGATGCAGGCGATGTCGGCGCATAGATCCTTGGCCAGCTTGGTGCGATCGATCGACAGCGAGAAGGCGAGCCGCAGGTCGTGTGACGCCTTGCCCTGGTCAAGCGTGAACGGCCCACCGGCCGGCCGTTTCGCATCCGCGACCATGTTGAAGCTGACGAAGTAGGTCTTGTTCTTCACCTCGAGCACGAGCTGCGCCTTCTCTGACGCTTTGGCCTCGATGCGTGCCACGTCCGCCGCGGCCGGTCCGTACGCGGCGTAGCCGTAGATGTCAAAGGCGCCCTGCTCGTACTTCGTAAGCGCCGTCGCTGGATCGGCCACGACCTCGACGTGGATCTTGCTCAGGGTGGGCTTGGGCCGGCCCCACCAATCCGGTATCGAGCTGAAGTCGAGCGACTGGTCTGTGGTGTGTGCGGACATCTTGTACGCGCCGGTGCCGACCAGCGTCTCGGGCTTGCTT
>VBII01000147.1:0-5406 GCA_005887735.1 Chloroflexota bacterium | reverse complement strand
TTCGTTGCGACGTGCTCGTAGCCCATGATCGCCGAGAGATTCACCGCATAAGGTCCCTGCATCGCGGCCGCGCGGTTCCAGGAATAGAGGACGTCCTTCGAGGTCACCTTGTCGCCGTTGGAAAAAATGACGTCCTGGCGCAGCTTGAACGTATAGGTCGCGCCGTCCGTCGACACGGTCGGCAGGGCGGATGCGATGTCGGGTGAGATGGTCAGGTTGCTGTCGAACTTGAGCAGGCCGTCGAAGACGTTGTGGGCGATCGCTGCCTCGGCTTCGGTGTCGATCATCGCGGGATCGAGCGTGCTGACATCGTGTTGAATCGGGAAACGCAGCGTCTGGTCGGTGGCCAGGCTGGTCGGCGGCGTGCCGCCGTTCGGACCGTTCGAACATGCCGCGAGCAGCACCGTCAAAAGCGCGGTATACAACCGCCTGCGTAGCATCTTCGGGTGATGAGCGTACCCGCCAGGGGCATGCGGCGCCAGGAAGGAGGCGAAAAGGTCACCGGGGCGACCCGTTTCACCGCCGACCTCGAGCTGGCCGGCCTCCTGCACGTACAGCTGGTCCTGTCCCACGTTCCGAGCGGAAAGATCGGCGCCATCGACACCGGCGCCGCCCGCGCGATGCCGGGAGTCGTCGACGTGGTCACGGGCGCCGACCTGCCGGCGCGGCAGAGCGCAGGCCCCGACCTGCCGCTGGCGGTGACTCGCGTCTTTTATGTCGGGCAGCCCGTCGCGGCGGTGGTGGCTGAAAGCGAGTCCGCGGCTGCGGACGCGGCGGCCCTCATCCAGGTCGACTACGAAGAGTCCACTCCGGTCGTCGACGCCTCCGCGGCAATGCGAGAGCAGTCGCCGCTCGTCCTCGAGCAGGAAGAGGGCGCGAGCGAGGACGACGCCTCGATTCACGGCGCCTCGGCCGCCGCCGACGATGCGCCCGAGGAACGGCCCCGCAACGTGAGCGGTGTCGCGCATCTCAAGCGTGGCGACGCCGCGGCCGCGTTGAAGAAGTCGGACGTCGTGGTCAAGGCGACGTACCGCATTGCGGGGGCGCACCACTCCTTCCTGGAGCCCCACATCTCCGTCGTCCGTCCCGAGCCCGACGGCGGCCTCACCGTGTGGTCGCCCACGCAGGGACCCTTCATCGTCCGGGACACGGTCGCCGCGCTCGTCGGCCTGCCACCGCACAAGGTGCGCGTCGTCCCCATGCCGGTCGGCGGCGGGTTCGGCGGCAAGATCGAGCTCCTCGAGCCGCTGCTCGCCCTCCTCGCCATTCGCCTGCACCGGCCCGTTCGCCTGGCCCTCCACCGCTCGCAGGAATTCGTGGTCGGCCATCCCGCGCCTGCGGCGCAGTTCGACATCGAGCTCGGAGCGGGCCGGGATGGCACGCTGCTCGCCCTGCGCGCACGGTTTCACTACGACAACGGAGCCGGCGCGGGGTGGCACGCGGGCCTGACGGCCAGCTTCCTGGGCGGGACATACCGGATCCCGAACTTCGACCTGCGCGGGCTGGAGGTCGCGACGAACAAGACCCCGGTCGACGCGTACCGCGCCCCCGGCGCGACGCAGGCCTACTTCGCCCTGGAGTCCGCAATGGACGAGCTGGCCGCAAAGCTCGGCATGGATCCCATCGAGCTGCGCCTTCGCAACGTGTCCCGCGAGGGCGACCTCGCGGCGGACGGCCAGCCGTGGCCGCGCATTGCGTCGATCGAGGTCCTCGAGGAGGCCCGCAGCCATCCCGTCTATACGGCGCCGCTGGCCGAGGGCGAGGCGGTGGGGGTGGCGCTTGGCGCCTGGGGCGGCGCCCGCACGCCGTCGGCCGCGGGATGCCGCGTCGAGGTGGACGGAACGGTGACGGTCACGGTCGGATCGCCGGACATCAGCGGGACGGCCACCGGCCTGGCCATGATCGCCGCCGAGGCGTTCGGCGTCGCGCCGGATCGCGTCCGTGTCGAGGTCGGGGACACGGTCAGCGCGCCCTTCGGTCCCTCGTCGAGTGGCAGCCAGGTCACCTACAGCGTCGGCGGCGCCGTGTACGAGGCGGCGAAGGAGGCCCGGCGCCAGCTCCTCGAGATCGCGACTGAGGAGCTCGAGGCGGCGCCGGAGGACCTCGACATCATCGACGGCAAGGTCGCGGTCAAGGGCGCGCCAGGCCGTTCGGTCGAGATCACCCACCTGATCGGGCTGAGCACCGAATTCATGGGCCATCACAAACCGGTCCAGGCGAGCGGGCGTTCAGCGGTCCAGTCGGCCTCGCCCATGTTCACGGTCCATATCGCACGGGTGCGCATGGACCGCGAGACGGGCGCCTACCAGCTCATCGGCTATGCCGCGATCCAGGACGTCGGCCACGCCATCAACCCGCCCGAGGTGGAAGGCCAGATCCACGGCGGCGCGACCCAATCGCTCGGCCGGGCCCTGGGCGAGCAGCTCGTGTACGACGGCGACGGCCAGCTGCGGACGGGGTCGTTCCTGGACTACGAGCTTCCGGCGGCGGATCAGATCCCGGCGATCGATGTGCGGCTGATCGAGGTGCCCTCGCCGGTTGGCCCGCTGGGCGCGAAAGGCGTGGGCGAACCGCCCGCGATCCCGGGCACGGCCGCCCTGGCCAACGCCGTCTCGCGCGCGGCCGGGGTGCGCGTGCGCGAAGTGCCGAT
Source organism: Chloroflexota bacterium (assembly GCA_005887735.1). Lineage (GTDB taxonomy): Bacteria > Chloroflexota > Dormibacteria > Dormibacterales > Dormibacteraceae > 40CM-4-65-16. The sequence continues at coordinate 2,756 of VBII01000147.1, read as the reverse complement.
CGATCGCTGGAAGCTCGTCGCCGATGCAAGTCTCGTTCGCCCCTCCCTCCCCATGAATGGGGAGGAAAAGCAAGACGGACAGTAGCCTCCGGGGCTACGTGGCTCGGACGCTGCCGGGCCGCCACGCAATACTGGTCAGCAATCGTGGGCCGCAAGACCCGCGCGGGGACGGCACGTTCAAGCGCGGAGCGGGCGGGGTGGTGACCGCCCTCCTGACCCTGGCCGAGGCGACCGCTGCGGACTGGGTGGCCTGCGCACGCAACGATGTGGAACGCAAGCAGGCCGAAAGCTCAGTCGACGGCCTGCAGGTCCGGCTGGCGCGGGGCAAAGGGCGGCTGCACTATGCGAAGCCCTCTCGCGAGGAGTACGAGATGTACTACTCGGTGATCGCCAACCCGGTGCTGTGGTTCATCCAGCACTACCTCTGGGACCTCGGCAATGAGCCCGTCATCGACGATCGGATCCACCAGGCGTGGACCGACGGCTACGTCCGCGTCAACATGCTGATGGCGGAGAAGGTGATCGAGCTCGCCCACACCGCGGCCGACCCGCCGATGGTGCTCGTCCACGACTACCAGCTGTACCTCGTGCCTCGACTGATCCGCGAGGCCATTCCTAGCGCCCTGATCCAGCACTTCATCCACGTCCCCTGGCCGACGCCGCAGTACTGGAAGGTCTTGCCCAAGCACATGCGCGACCCGATCCTCGAGGGCCTCCTCGGATGCGACGTGATCGGCTTCCAGTCCAGCCTCGATGTGCGCAACTTCCTTTTGACGTGCGAAGAGAACCTCGGCCTGCAGGTCGACGAGCATGAGCGGGCCGTCGTGGCCGGCGGACGGGTCGTCTACGCGCGGCACTATCCGATCTCGGTCGACGTCAACGCGACGATGCGGCTTGCCTCATCACGCGGAGTCAAGCGCCAGGAGGACGACATCGCGAGCTGGCGGCCTCCCCACCTCATCGCGCGCATCGATCGAACCGATCCCTCGAAGAACATCGTCCGCGGATTCATCGCGTACGAGAAGCTTCTGCGCTACCACCCCGAGCTGCGCGGCCAGGTCCAGTTCTGGGCGTTTCTCCAACCGTCGCGGCAGGACGTTGGCGCGTACGTACGCTACCTGCGCCAGATTCGGCAGGCTGCGGCGCGGATCAACAGCGAGCTCGGCACGACGGAATGGCAGCCGATCCGGCTCGAGGTGGCCGAGAGCGAGCGCAAGGCGATTGCCGCCTTGAGGAACTTCGACGTGCTGCTGGTCAATCCGGTCTATGACGGATTGAACCTCGTTGCGAAAGAAGGCGCGCTCGTCAATCAGACGAACGGGGTAATCGTGCTGTCGGAGAACGCCGGGGCGTACGAGGAGTTGCGAGGCAACGTCCTTGCGGTCAATCCTTTCGACGTCGAGGCGACGGCGGCGGCGCTGCACATGGGGTTGACCATGGCGTTGGAGGACCGGCAAGCGATGAACGACCGCGCCCGAGAGGTCGTGCGCACGAACGACATCGCGCGCTGGATCAGCAACCAGGTGCAGGACCTCCGCGACCTCAGTACGCCTGCTTAGCCCACTCCACTATTTCGCGCAGGACGGCTGTCGCGCCCTCCGGCCCGGCCACGACCAGGTCGCATCTGTCGAAAAGATCCTTCGGAGCTTCCGGCGACCAGACGCCGACGCTCATGTGCGGGATTTCGAGACTGCCTACGTATTCGAACATCGAGCGATCGTTTTCATCGTCGCCGAAGCAGACGACTCCGGCGGGGTCTTCACCCGGCAGCAGGGCCGCGAGCGCGCTGCCCTTCCCCGCCTTCGGCGCGTGCACCTCGATGACCTTGCGGCCGAGATATGCGGCCAGCCGCGCGCCGTCCAGCGCCGGCCGAAGCAGGTCGAGCATCTCTTCTCCGCTCTTGCTCGTGTTCCGGAAGTGAATCGCCGTGCTGGCCGGCTTCACCTCGAGCCACGCGCCGGGGATCCGCTCGAGCAGCCTGGCGGCCTCGGCGTTGAACCGGTCGAGCGCCTCCTTCTGGGCATGGCGCGGGATGGCGAGACCGCTGTCTCCGATCAACCTGACGCCGTCGATCGGCACCAGCGTCTCCAGCTGGGCGGGCGGGCGGCTGCTCAGCACGATCACGTCGGCCAGCAGCGGAACCAGCTCCTGCAGGGCTTCCAGAGCCTCCGGCCGAGCTCGCGTCCTGGCCGGATCCGGGACGATGTCCGCCAGGGTCCCGTCGAAGTCGGTAACCAGGATTAATTCGCCTGGCGGCACCTGTGCGGCAGGCGACCTATCCCAGGCATGGGTTATCTCTTGGGCTTCTTGGATCATCCCTCCAGGTTACAAACGCGGACGGTGGCGCTTGATCACCGATTTGAGCTCGGGACCTGGTTCAAGCGTACCGAACCCATGTCCCCGCTCGCCGGCCACACGGGAAGCGCAGTACAGATCAGCCACCGTTGGATCGCCGTATCGCAGCAGCAATGACCCCTCCAGCGCGACGGCCATTTGTTCGACCAGGCGGCGGGCGCGACCCTCGAGCTGATCGGAATCGGCCAGCGAGCGCTGGAGCAGGTCGATGGCCCGATCCAGCCGGGCATCCAGACCTCGCGCCTGCTCGACCTCGGCCAGGTAAGCGGCCAATGTCTCCGGCTCGCGCTGCATGGCGCGCAGAACGTCGAGCGCGTTGACGTTGCCCGAGCCTTCCCAGATCGAGTTGAGCGGGGCCTCGCGATAGAGACGCGGAAGGATCGATTCCTCGACGTAGCCGT
>VBII01000146.1 GCA_005887735.1 Chloroflexota bacterium | reverse complement strand
CTTGCCAAACGCGCTCCGGTGCGCGGTGTGATGGGTGGCCTGCGCGACCGCCTGGCGCATGAGTGACGCGGACCCGATCACACAGTCGAGGCGAGTGTGATTGACCATCTCGATGATCGTCCTCACTCCTCTGCCCTCTTCCCCGACAATGACCGCCAACGCGTTGTCGAGCTCGATCTCCGATGACGCGTTGGAGCGGTTGCCCAGCTTGTCCTTCAGGCGCTGGATGTGAAACGCATTGCGCTTTCCATCGGGCAACACGCGCGGGAGCAGGAAGCACGAAAGTCCGCCCGGCGCCTGCGCCAGGACGAGGAACGCGTCGCACATGGGCGCGGAGCAAAACCATTTCTGACCGGTCAGCAGGTATGCGCCATCGCTGCCTTCCGGCACCGCGCGGGTTGTGTTG
>VBII01000145.1 GCA_005887735.1 Chloroflexota bacterium | reverse complement strand
CGGCGGAACAGGCGAAGTATTGGCGGCTACAGGTGCGCCCGTCGCGGGCGGCCTGGTGGGCGGGATCCTCTTCCTGCTCGGCGGCCTCGGACTTCGCAAGCGACGGCGCTGAGCCGAAGCTAAACCAACCGGGCTCGCAACTCGCGAGCCCGGTTCTCTTTTTGTGGGGCGCGGAGCCCCGAGCCCGGTAGGCCCCTGACCCGGAGCGTTTCTTAGATGTGCCTGCCCCGCAAGGGGTGGGCACACCAGCAACTGGGCCGGCGGCCCGCGACGGTTGGTTTTTCTACCTCACTTGTACGGTGACGCGGCCATCCCCCAGGCGATTTGATGTAGTTCGGCAAATCGCGCCCTGGGAGGAGAGTGGAAACAGTAGCGTTGCCGAGTACGGGCAAGGTGTCGCTGGACGGCGACGTGGGCCCCCGGCCGAAGCGGTCGCTCCAGCAGTTGGAGAGGTCGCAGGAATCTGCATTTGCAGCCCTGGCAGCGGTGTCGACCTACCTGGACTCCGACGAAGACCTGCCGGACTTCTTTGCGCGCCTCAGCGCGACGATCGCCGAGCTCAGCCACGCAAGGCGCGCAGCGTTCTGGCGCCTGGGTCCTCGCGGCACGCTTGTGCTGCAGCCGAACCCGCATGGGTTCGCCGCCGATTCGCCCGTGCACACGATCCGGCTTCAGCTCGGCGCCAACGGCGACGGGGCGGTGGAGCGGCTGGTCTTCGCCGACGAGCTCGGCCTCGTCAAGGGATCCTCACCTGCCCTCGACGCGATCTGGCGAGGGCTGGGCTTGAACGACGTCAGGAACTCGATCGCTGCCGCCTGGAGCGCCGGCGAAAGGCGGATCGGTGCGGTGGCCGTCTACGACTCGCAGCGTGGATTCACCCCGCAGGACCTGGGGGTGCTCCGCCTGGTGGGCGTGGCGGCAGGCCTCGTCTGGCAATACAAGGAATCGGAGGACGAGCTAGGACACACCGCGGTGCGGCTCGAGGAGGCGATGGCCGCGCGGCGCCACCTCCTCAACAACATCGCGGCGGGCGGCGACGAGGCACGCCGCCGTTTTGCCAGCGCCTTGCACGACGATTCGCTCCAGCTTTTGACCGGGGCGGAGCTGCAGCTGGAGCGGATCCGCGGGGATGCGGCGAGCGGCCATCAGATCGTCCAGCTGGATCAACTGAAGCACACACTGCGCAAGGTCGAAGATTCCCTCCGCCGGCTGCTGACCAACGTGAGCCCCGAGCCGCTCCAGCTGCCGAGCGACCTGCGCGGCGCCATCAGCGAGCGCCTCGAGTCGATGCGCATCCGTGCCGGAATCGAGCCTCACATCGACAGCCGGATCCCCGACGACGTGCCTCACGCGATCCAGGCGATCGTCTTGAAGAACATCTCCGAGGCGCTGACCAACATCGAGAAGCACGCCCACGCGACGCGGGTCATGGTCGTGACTGAAGCCATCGACGGAGGGATTCGCGTCGAGGTCGGTGACGACGGCACGGGTTTCGTCGTCGCGGAGTCGGTTCGCGTTCCAGGCCACATCGGTTTGGTCGCGATGCGGGAGCGCGCGCAGCTCGCCGGCGGCTGGTGTCGCATCCAGAGCGAGCCGGGCACCGGGACAAAGGTCGAATTCTGGGTTCCACTGAGCCTATGAGACGCAACAACCACGGGTAGATACGGAAGGAAGGGAAGATGGCGATCAGGACTCCGGTCAAACGCACGGCGCGGCGTATCGGCGGCGCGGAGATCGACAGCGTCGAGACGCTCCGCGTCCTAGCCGCCGTCCGACGTGGCGACTTTTCCGCTCGCATGCCCACCGACTGGTCGGGCCCCGCCGGCAAGGTGGCCGCAGCGCTCAACACGATCATCGAGTCGAACCAGCGCCTCGAGCGTGAGATCCGCCGTCTGAGCCGCAACGTCGGCAAGGAGGGCCAGTTCAAGCGCGGCCCTGCGCCTCACGCCGGAGGCGCATGGGGCTCAACGCTAGACGCGGTCAGCGACCTCGTCGAAGACCTCGCCAGCCCGAACACGGAGATCGCGCGCGTCATCAGCGCCGTCGCCAACTGCGACCTTTCCCAGACCATGCCGCTGGAGATCGATGGGCGCCCGCTGCAGGGCCAGTTCCTGAACACCGCGAAAACCGTGAACACGATGGTCGGCCAGCTCAACGGCTTCGCGAGCGAGGTGACCCGCGTCGCGCGCGAGGTCGGCACTGAAGGTCGGCTGGGCGGGCAGGCCGAGGTGAAGGGTGTGGCCGGGGTCTGGAAGGAACTGACCGACAACGTGAACCTCATGGCCGGCAACCTGACCAGCCAGGTCCGCAACATCGCCGAGGTCACGACCGCGGTCCAGCAAGGCGACCTGTCGAAGAAGATCACGGTCGACGTCCGCGGCGAGATCCTCGAGCTCAAGCAGACGATCAACACGATGGTCGACCAGCTCAACGCCTTCGCCAGTGAGGTGACGCGCGTCGCCCGCGAGGTGGGTACCGAGGGCAAGCTCGGCGGCCAGGCCGAGGTCAGGGGCGTTGGCGGCATCTGGAAGGACCTCACCGAAAACGTCAACCAGATGGCCGGCAACCTCACCAGCCAGGTCCGCAACATCGCCGAGGTAACGACGGGAATCGCCAACGGCGACCTGTCGAAGAAGATCACGGTCGACGTCCGCGGCGAGATCCTCGAGCTCAAGAACACGGTCAACACGATGGTCGACCAGCTCAACGCCTTCGGCAACGAGGTGACGCGCGTGGCGCGCGAGGTCGGTACCGAGGGACGGCTGGGCGGCCAGGCCGACGTGAAGGGCGTGGGCGGTGTCTGGAAGGAGCTCACCGACAACGTCAACTTCATGGCCGGCAACCTGACCAGCCAGGTCCGCAACATCGCCGAGGTCACCACCGCGGTTCAGCAGGGCGACCTCTCGAAGAAGATCACCGTCGACGTCCGCGGCGAGATCCTCGAGCTCAAAAACACCATCAACACTATGGTCGACCAGCTCAATGCAT
>VBII01000142.1 GCA_005887735.1 Chloroflexota bacterium | reverse complement strand
CAAAGAGGTCTCATACAACGGCAACAAACTCAAGATCGAGCGACTCAGCGAGTCCGCATTCAAGGATGTCCAGGTCGTGATGTTCGCGGCCGGCGCTGACATCTCGTTGATGTACGGACCGATCGCTGCAGAATCCGGTGCGCTCGTCATCGACAAGAGCTCCGCCTGGCGGATGAAAGCGAACGTCCCGCTCGTCGTGCCGGAGGTCAACCCGAATGACATCCGCGACAACGAAGGCATCATCGCAAGCCCCAACTGCACGACGATTCCGCTGACGATGGTGCTCGAGCCGCTTCGTCAGCGTGTGGGCGTCGAGCGGGTCATCGTTTCGACCTACCAGGCGGCATCGGGGGCAGGGCGTGCGCTGGCCGATGAGCTCGAGGATCAGACCGAGGCGATCGCGGCCAGGCGGAAGCCCGAGGTGGCCGCGACCACACACCAGCTCGCCTACAACGTGATCCCCGGTGGATGGAAGCCGCAGCAGTACGGGTACAACGAGGAAGAGATGAAGCTCGTCCACGAGACGCGCAAGATCCTCCACGCGCCCGACCTGAAGATCGCGGCGACGTGCGTGCGCGTTCCCGTCCAGGTTGGCCACAGCGAGTCGGTGACCATCGAGACGACCGAGGCGATCGAGCCGGAAGATGTCCGCTCGATCCTCGAGAGGGCTGAGGGCATCGTCGTCGAGGATGACCCGGCCGCCCGCACGTATCCCACGCCGCTGGACGTGGCCGGCCGGGATCAGGTTTTCGTGGGCCGGATCCGGAAGGACCTGTCGTCGGAGAGAGGGATCGTGCTGTGGATCGTTTCGGACAACCTGCGTAAGGGCGCCGCCCTCAACGCGGTCCAGATCGCCGAACATGCCATGGAAATGGGAGTGATTGGAAAGTGACAAAAGAGATCGGACGCCTGCTGACCGCAATGCTGACTCCGTTCAAACAGGACGGGTCCGTCGATTACGACGCGGCGGCGAGACTCGCGGTGATGCTGGTCAACGACGGCTCCGACGGAGTCGTGGTTTCAGGCACGACCGGTGAGTCGCCCAGCCTGAGCGATGCCGAGAAGATCGAGCTGCTGCGTACCGTCAAGGAGGCGATTCCGGGCCACAACGTGGTCGCCGGCACGGGAAGCAACGACACTCACCACTCGGTCGAGCTTTCGAAGCTCGCGATGAAGGCCGGCGCAGACGCGCTGCTGGCGGTGGTTCCCTATTACAACAAGCCCCCGCAGGAGGGCATGTACCAGCACTTCAAAGCGATCTCGGAGATCGGGCCGACCATCATGTACAACATCCAGGGCCGGACGGCCGTGAACATGACCGCGGCGACGACCTTGCGCTGCGCTCACCTGCCCGGGATCATCGGCGTGAAGGAAGCCAGCGGCGACCTCGACCAGACCGGTCTCGTCTGCGCCGGCAAACCGGCGAAGTTCAAGGTCTGGAGCGGCGACGACAGCTGGACGCTCCCGATCCTCGCCGTTGGCGGCTACGGCGTGATCTGCGTGGTGTCGCACATCGCCGGCAGGTCGATGAAGAAGATGATCGATGCGTACGTGAGGGCCGACAACGATGTCGCGCGAGACATCCACCTCGGCCTGCTGCCCGTGATCAAGGCTCTGATGACCACTGCCGCCAACCCGGTGCCGATCAAGTCCGCCGTCAACGCGATGGGCTTCAACGCCGGACCATTTCGCCTCCCCCTGGTTCCGCTTCCAGACGACCAGCTGAAGGCCGTGATGAAGACCATCCAGGAAGCCGGAGAGTTCATCACGTTCGCCAAGCCTGGAGTGAAAGTCGCTTAGCGCTCCCACGGAGCTGCTCAAGCTCCACGAAACCATCCGGTCGTGCAAGAACTGCGGATTGCATGCGACGCGCACGCAGGCCGTGCCGGGTACAGGGCCGTGTCCGGCCGACGTCATGATCGTGGGTGAGGCGCCGGGTTTCAATGAAGATCGGCAGGGCGAGCCCTTCGTAGGCGCGGCCGGCAAGCTGCTCGACACGCTACTCGGGCGCATCTCCTTCAGCCGGTCGGACGTGTACATCACCAACGTCCTCAAGTGCCGCCCACCCATGAACCGCGACCCGATGCCCAATGAGGCGGAAGCTTGCTCGCCCTACCTCAAGCAGCAGCTCGAGCTGGTCAAGCCCAAAGTCGTGCTCATCCTCGGCCGCCACGCCCTGGAGCGCCTGATGCCCGGACAGGGCTCCATCTCCCGGATCCACGGCAGCTTGATCAGGCGGGGGGAGGTGGCTTACGTGCCGCTCTACCATCCCGCCGCGGCGCTGCACAACGGGTCCCTGGTCGCCGACCTCGAGCACGACTTCGACCAGGTGAAGCGATACCTGAACCAGCTGCTCGCGCCCCCGCCGCCCCCGATCCCGGTCGCCGCTCCGACCCAGGAGTCAGAGCAGCTCCGTCTCTTGTGAAAATCCCCACGAACTCAGAGCCTTCGGCGTGAGTTCGCGGGGACCCCTCACAGGCGCAAGCCGACTCCGCTACCTCCCGCTGGGCGGCCTGGGCGAGGTCGGCATCAACATGTGGGCGCTGGAATGGGAGAACAAGGTCCTGGTCGTCGACGCGGGCCTGATGTTTCCGCAAGAGGACATGCTCGGCATCGACCTGGTGCTGCCGGACATCTCGTACCTCCTCCAGGGCGGGAAGGAGGTGCTGGGCGTCTTCCTCACCCACGGCCACGAGGACCACATCGGCGGCTTGCCCTATGCGTTGAAGAAGATCAACGTGCCGGTTTACGGCACGCGTCTCACGCTGGGCCTGGTCAAGCCGAAGCTCAAGGAGCACCGAATCCTGCGCGAGTCGGACCTGCGCGAGGTGCGGGTGGGGGACACGGTGCAGCTCGGACCGTTCCGGGTCGAGACGATCGCCGTTTGTCACTCGATTCCCGACGCGACCGCGCTCAGCATCGAAACCCCGGTCGGGCGAGTGATCTACACGGGCGATTCGGAGGAAGCACGATGCGCGCATTGCGGCCTGCAGCTGCATCAATGCGCAAACTGCCGCGGCATCGCCGGGCCGTTCGAGCGCATCTTCAATGAGGCGCCGAGCCGGATCGTTGTGGCCAACTTCGCCTCGAACATCCACAGAGTGCAGCACCTCGTGCGCATGGCTGCGCAGTTCGAACGAAAGGTGGCGGTCGTGGGACGCAGCCTGCAGCAGAACTTCAAGACGGCTCGCGAGCTGGGCTTTCTCAGCGTGCCGGAAGGCCTGACCATCCCCCTGGCCGACTACGAGAGAGTGCCGCCGTCGAAGCTGCTGCTGCTCACGGCCGGAAGCCAGGGCGAACCCATGTCGGCCCTGACTCGCTTTGCCGCGCAACGCCATCCGTTCATCAACGTCCTCAAGGACGACTGGGTCGTGATCTCGGCCCGACCGGTGCCTGGCAACGAGCGGATGGTCCATCAGACCGTGAACAACCTCTACCGGCACGGGGCGCGGGTCTTTTATTCAGAGGTCGGCAACGTTCATGTCACGGGTCACGCCCAGCGCGAGGAGCTGCGCGACATGCTCAAGGCTGTTCGTCCGCGCTACTTCATCCCAGTACACGGCGAGTACCGCCAGCTCCTGCTCCATTCGGAGCTCGCGCGTGAGACTGGCCTGGGAGTCGATCACATCGCGGTGGTCGAGGATGGCGAGACCGTCGATCTCACCGCGGAGGAGATGGTGCGCGGCGAGAAGGTGAGCACCGGCCTCGTCTACGTCGATGGTCTGGGCGTCGGTGACGTGGAGCAGGTCGTGCTTCGCGACCGGCGTCATCTCGCAGAGGACGGCATCCTCGTCGTCACCTTGACGCTTGACCGCGACACCGGGACCGTGCGCGCGGGACCTGAGCTCATCTCCCGTGGCGTGATCGAACCCGAGCTGTCGGTGCGGCTCATGGCGGATGCCCGCAAGGAGGTTCTCGACAACATCAGGCGCTTCGCCCATTCCCATACCGACATCAGCCTGCTGCAGGAAACCATCCACGACGCGGTGTCGAAGACGGTCTACAGGCAGACCCGCCGCCGCCCTATGGTGATCCCGGTGATCAACGAGATATGAAGCTTCCGCCACTCGCGCTGATCGCGCCCTGCCTTTGCCCGCGATGCGACCAGCCCGCGATGGTGCTCAACCATTCGGAGGAAGCACGATGCGCGCACTGCGGCCTGCAGCTGCATCAATGCGCAAACTGCCGCGGCATCGCC
>VBII01000144.1 GCA_005887735.1 Chloroflexota bacterium | reverse complement strand
GGCCGAGCTTCCACGACTCGACGTAGGTCTGCTGTATGTCCTCGACCGTGGCATCGGTTGGCAGGTTGACCGTTTTGGACATCGAACCGGAGATGAACGGCTGCACCGCGGCCATCATCCGAACATGCCCCATCGGCGCGATCGACCGCACACCCTTGACTGGCTTGAACGCGCAGTCGAACACCTTCAGGTGCTCGTCCTGGAGGTGGGGTGCGCCCTCGATGGTGTCGTTCTCGTCGATGTTCTCGACGATCTCCTTGACCTTCACCTCGTCGTAGCCGAGCTTGCGCAGCGCGGCCGGAACTGTGGTGTTGACGATCTTCAGCAGTCCGCCGCCGACCAGCTTCTTGTACTTGACCAGGGCGAGGTCGGGCTCGATGCCGGTGGTGTCGCAGTCCATCATCAACCCGATGGTGCCCGTCGGCGCCAGCACTGTCGCCTGTGCGTTCCGGTAACCGTGGGCCCGGCCGAGCTTGACCGCCTCGTCCCAGGTCTCACGCGCCGCGTTCACCACTTCGGTGGCTTCCGGGGAGCTCGTCAGCTCGTAAGCCGCCGCACGGTGCTTCTCCATCACGCGCAGCATCGGCTCGCGGTTCTTCGCGTACTCGCCGAACGGTCCCTTGACCTGCGCCATGCGTGCCGACTGCGCGAAGGCGCGGCCGGTCATGATCGAAGTGATCCCTCCCGCAAAGCGTCTGCCCTCGTCTGAGTCGTACGCGAGACCCATCGACATCAGCAACGCGCCGATGTTGGCGTAGCCCAGGCCGAGAGGCCGCAGCGCTTCGGAGTTCTTGCCGATCGCCGGGGTGGGGTAGGAGGCGTTGGAGACAAGGATCTCCTGCCCGGTGAAGCACACATCCACCGCGCGCTCGAAACGCTCGACGTCGAACGTCCCTTGTGCGGATTGGAACTTCATCAGGTTGAGGGACAGCAGGTTGCACGCCGTGTCGTCGAGAAAGACGAACTCGCTGCAGGGGTTGGTGGCGTTGATCCGGCCTGTGTTGGGCACCACGTTCCAGTCCTGGATCGTGGAGTCGAACTGCAGGCCAGGGTCACCGCAGATCCAAACGGCGTCCGCGATCTCGCGCCACATGTCTCTCGCCTTGTAGGTGTCCACGGTCCGGCCGTCGACCACGGCCTTCGTCTTCCACTCTTTGTCGTCGATTACCGCGCGCATGAAGTCGTCGGTGACGCGGACCGAATGATTGGCGTTCTGGAACTGGACAGAGTCGTAGGCCCCGCCTGCGACGTTGAAGCCCACGTTGTAACCGGCTTCGATGAGAGCCCACGCCTTTTTCTCTTCCTCCGCCTTGCAGCGGATGAAGTCCATGACGTCAGGGTGGTCGGCGTTGAGGATGACCATCTTTGCCGCCCGACGGGTGGTGCCGCCGGACTTGATAGAGCCGGCGAAGGAGTCGTAGCCCCTCATGAAGGAGACCGGACCCGAGGCGGTGCCGCCGCCAGAGAGCTGCTCCTTGGACGAGCGCAGGACCGACAGGTTGGTGCCGGTTCCGCTGCCGAACTTGAACAGCATGCCTTCGGTCTTCACCAGGTCGAGGATCGACTCCATCGAGTCCTGGATCGCGTTGATGAAGCACGCAGAGGCCTGCTGCTGCCGGCCGGGAACGCCGATGTTGAACCAGACCGGGCTGTTGAAGGAAGCGTGCTGGGTGACCAGCAGGTAGCGCAGCTCCTCGGCCCAGTTCTCGACGTCCTCGTCGGTGGAGAAGTAGCCGCCCTCGCGGCCCCACTTGGCCAGGGTGTCGACTACGCGGTCGATGATCTGGCGGACGCTGGTCTCCCGCTCGGGGCTGCCCGGGCTGCCCCGGAAGTACTTCTGGGCGACGACGTTGATCGCCAGCTGCGACCACTGGCGGGGAACCTCCACGTCCTTCTGCTCGAAGATGACCTGGCCCTTCTCGCCGGTTATGGCCGCGGTCCGGCGCTCCCACTCCACGAGATCGAACGCGTGGCTGCCCGGAGGCGTGAAAAAGCGGCCAAAGCGCAAACCTTTGGTCTTGTTGTGCCCGTTGCCGTTGCTGTGCTTGGCGCGGGCGCCACTGAGGTCGGCAAGATTCTTGGCCATGTGAGACAACGCCTCCTTAAATCATCCCCGGAGAGGGTTTATTTGAACCGGATTGCTGCGACGTTTGCCTGGACTTTTGGTTTGATCGTTGGGGATGCAAGAGGCCCCAGAGCATGCCCGCCACTTATGCCCCAGGGCCTCGATGTAACGTCTCCGAATATACGACCGGCTTTTGGGCTTGTCAAGACCTAAACACAAGATATTTGGCCTGAACATACCTTGACCCCCAACATGTTGGTGGAATACCTGTGGATATCCTTGGTGACGAGTTGGGCACAGGCTGGGCAAAGGCTGGGGGAAGAGGGGCAAAACCGGACCTACGGAACGGGGTCGAGGAGGGCCAGGCGGAGGGTCTCTGTGGAAAGGTCCCGCGTACTGCCCTCGCGGGCGATTTGGCCGGGTCCTGTGGATTCTGTGGAAACTCTTTCCCCAGGCTCAGCCGCATCCATGAGCTGGACCGCCTGGGTCGAGGCCCGGATCTTGGCCGAGGCCTGCTTGCCCTCGGTGTAGGCGTTCTGGAGCACCGTCAGCGACCGTTGGACCTTGTTCTCCAGGATGCCCTCCAGGACGTCGACCTGGCGCTCGATATCGATCAAGGCCGACTGGAGCTTTTCCATGTCCACCGTCCGGGCGAACTGCATGTGGAGCTGGTACAGAGTGAGGAGGTAAGGGAGGGCCATGGCGTAGCCGACCACCATCACATGGCGCTTGTGCGCGTTGACGATGGCACCGCGGCACACCTCGTAGGCCGCATCCGGGATCACCGCCAGGGCAAACGGCGAGGTGGTGGCCGGGTCGATGTACTGGCTGACCTCGCGCACCCGCCGTTCCACCTCACGTTCCACCTGGGCGCTGAGCTGGGCGCGCCGTCCGGCGTCGAGGCCCGGCTCGGCGAGCTGCTCGAGGGCAAGGCTCGACACCCACTTCGAGTCCATCGGCAGCAGCTTGCCGCCGGGCAGCCGGAGGGCGAGCTCGACTCTTCGAGAATGTTCTCGCCGGCCGCCCCGCGGCTCGAGCTCCCCGCGATGACGTTCTCCAGGCGCTTCAGGCTGGCCCTGGCCTCCTCTTCAATGGGCTGGCGGGCCGCCAGGGCTGACCGCAAGCCTTCCATGACGACCTGGGTATGGGAGAGCCCTTCGCGCAGCTCAGCGGCCTGGGACTCCTGCGTCTGGCCGCCAGACTGGAGCCGCGCCTTCAGCTCAGCCACGTCCCTTGCCTGCCCCTCGGCGCGACGCAACAGGTTCCAGGCGAGAAAGATGACGAACCCGATCCCAACCCCGAGGCATACCAGTAGCAGCGCGAACAACAGTTCGAGCACCGACATATTGCGCATTCTAGGCCGGAATCAGGGTATAGACAAGCCTATTAACATGGGCTCGATGGCTGAAGTTCACCCGCTGCCGGATTCGGAACCGGCGCCCGACCGTATCCCCCTCGAGGAGGTCTACATGCGCATGGCCGAGGAGTTGGCCAAGCGCTCGACCTGCCTCCGCCTCCAGGTCGGCACTGTGATCACGACGCCCGACCTGACCCAGGTCCTGGGCATCGGGTACAACGGCAACGCGCGCGG
>VBII01000141.1:1044-2035 GCA_005887735.1 Chloroflexota bacterium | reverse complement strand
GGTGCTGGGGAACACGTTCTCGATCAACATGCGCGTGCGTCCCTGGGCGACCTCCTCGATGCTGACGCGGATCGTGCTTATCGGCGTCTCTTTGTTGGGCGTGCCGTCCGCGTTGGCTATGCCGCCGCGCAAGAGAATGCGACGCGGCGGCTCGACGTCGAGGACGTCCCAGTAGCCGTGCGGCTGGTCGCCCGCGGCCCCGGTCATGTGGTACTCGATGCGACCGCCGGGCGCCAGATCGTGTTTGGTGAAGGTGGCGGGGTAGGTCGGCGGCCCCCACCAGCGCTCGAGCTTGCGCGGATCCGCCCACAGCTGCCAAATGCGCTCGACCGATGCATCGAATTCGGCCTCAACGGTCAGGGTGAGCCTGTGGGGATCTTTGCGGACGGCGGTGACGGTCATCGTTTGCTCCCCTTTGTCTCCACGGTGTCGATGGCGCCGTCCGACTCGGCGATGAGCTCGTTCATGCGGTCGATTCGAGCCCGCCACAGCTCCTCGTACTGGTCGAGCAGGCGGCGCGCGACGAGCAGCGCCTCGAGATTGGTGCGGACGACCCTGCGGCGGCCGATGCGCTGCTTCGTGATCAGACCTGCGCGCTCGAGAACCGCCACGTGCTTTTGGACCGCCGCGAAGCTCATCGGGTAATGGTTGGCCAGCTCGAGGACGCCCTCCTCGGCGCTGATCGCGCGTCGGACGATGTCGCGGCGTGTGTGATCCGCGAGGGCGGCGAACAACGGGTCGAAGTCCGCGGGCGCGATCTGCATTGATACAACCATATGGTTGTATCAACCTTGTGTCAAGCGCCAGCAGGTCCTCCGCGGCTTGTTCACACCACGCTCACAAGTCGCCGTGACGATGAGTCTCATCTACCAATCAGCAAGCAAGGAGCCAAGAGAGATGAGATTGAGTCGAGTTCTGCAGAGTGCGGCGCGTTATTCCAGCCCGTTCGTTCGGTTTGTCCTGGCGACACCCCTCCACCGAATCATGAGCA
>VBII01000141.1:0-838 GCA_005887735.1 Chloroflexota bacterium | reverse complement strand
TCGAGCGTGAGCGGCGGCGCGGATTCGTCGTCGTCCGACTCAGTCTCGATAATGACCCGCGGCAGGCACGAACTGCGGCGGCATGATCCAAAGGCGGGTGGCGGCCCTAGAGGGTCAGCGGGCCCCCCACTGGAACCAGCGAATCCCAATCACTGCGAATAGCAGGGTGTAGCCGGTGCTGGCGAAGAGCGCACCCCAGCTTTGACCGCTCCACGCAGTCGCACCCATGGCGGCCGATAGTAACGTCTCGAGACAGCCGCCAGGAGACCAGCGGGACACCAGCTCGACTGTCGTTCCCAGCCGATCTGAATCTCCGAACAGGCTGAGTCCGATCAGGGGTACGTAAAGGAGGCGGCCAGCCGCGTTGAGCGTGTCCGCCGAAGCTATCAGTCCCACAATCGCTTGGCCAATGCTGAGGAAGACGGCAGATCCGAGCAACGCGATCAAGACAGTGAACAGGTAGTTCTGCGGGCGCAGCGTGATACCCACGAAGACGGCGGCAACCACGAGAACCACAATCGCCATGACCAGAACTGCGCCGAGTTGCACGATCCAGCGACTGACCATGATGGTCCAGCTCGGGGCCGGTGTCACCCGAAGCCGTTGAAAGACGCCGGTATCGCGGTCGCGTGCGATCGCCAGCGAGTAGCCGACGGTCCCGATCGAAACCAGCCCCACAGTGAGCGCGAGGCTGATACGGAACGCGGGACCGCCAAGTACCGCCGAGTTCTTACCGAGCCCAGTGGCGACCAACAAGATCAGAGGAAGGGCAAAGGTGAGCACCAGAGACAGAGAAGTACGCAACTGAGCGGTGGTATCTGCACGCAACAGAACCTTG
>VBII01000140.1 GCA_005887735.1 Chloroflexota bacterium | reverse complement strand
CGAGCGTGACCTGGCCTCTTGCGACCGCGAGCACATTGGGGTCTTTTTTGTGCTTCTCGATCAGGCCGGCAGGTGTGTCTACGGTCAGGATCTTGCCGCGGTTCATGATCGCGACGCGGTCGCACACCGACTGCGCCTCCTCCATCGAATGCGTGGTCAGCAGGATGCTGCGGCCGCTCTTGCGGATGCGCTCGATTCGGTCCCAAAGCTGACGCCTCGCCTGCGGGTCGAGGCCTGACGTCGGCTCGTCGAGCAGGACGAGCGGAGGGTCGTGAACTGTCGCGATGAGCAGCGACAGGCGCTTCTGCTGCCCGCCTGACAGCTGGCTGAAGCGCTTCGACGCTTGGTCGCCCAGGTGGATTTCGGCCAGGCTGTCGAAGATCGCCTGCTTTGTGAGCGGCACTCCGTACAGACCGGCATACAGCTTGACGATCTCGCTGATCTTGAGCTCGGACTGAAAGCTCGTCGACTGGAGCTGAACGCCGATCAGCGCTTTGGCCGGCCCGGGGTGGGCTCGAACGTCGACCTGGCGGATCAGGATCGAGCCGGCGGTCGGCTTGAGCAGTCCCTCGATGGCGCTCAGGGTGCTTGTCTTGCCGGCTCCGTTCGGACCCAGAAGCCCGAAGATCTCGCCTTCGTTGATATCGAGCGAGACCCCATCCACCGCCCGCTTGGGGCCGTAGCTGACGCGCAGGTCTTTGACCTGGAGAGCAAGACCAGTCACCGGCGGCGCTTCAGAGGTCACTCCGTTTACACCGAGGGTATAACCCCTGACGGGCGCGCGCCGTCCATTTCAGGGAGCGCTAATCGGATTGGAAGGGTGAGGACTCGTCCTCCAGGCGTCCAGCAGACGATCGGTGAGCGGCTGGACGATTTGTCGTCCGCGCATTCCTCGTAGCCATTCGTCGGGTATCGACTGCACGCCCCAGTGCAGGCCAGCGAGGCCGCCCGCGACAGATGCCGTTGTGTCTGTGTCGTTTCCGAAGCGGATCGCGGCTTCAACCGCCTGGCGATACGAAGTAGCAGACTCAAAAGCAGACCAAGCCGACCAGAAGGTGTCAAGTACATATCCACCGCCGGTTCTCTGCTGGTAGTCGCGCAGGGTGGCCACCTCAACGGTCAGTTCGGGAGCCGCGACCGTGGCGATGTCACTGATACTTCGTTGCGGTAGGTCCCGAATGTCTTGCTCGCCAAAGAGGAGTTGGGATGCGATGACGCAGTAAACAGCGCAGGTCAACTGTGCTCTCGGGTGTCGGTGCGTGAGGCACGATGCCAGGGCAGCTCGCTCAACGAGCACTCGCTTCGACAGCCCTGGCTCAGCAATTGCTACCGGCAGGATGCGCATGAGCGAACCATTGCCGTTATCGGACTCTGCCGCACCACCCGCTAGAGCCGCAGTAGCGCCCGCCCGCAACCGCTCAAGCGCTCGGCTGGTCGTGATTCCAACATCGAATACCGGTGCGGGGCTATAAACGTTGCCGTCATACCAGGCAAGTGCCCTGCGGCCCTGATCCTCGACATCGAAACCCGACGTCAACAGAGAATCTAGTAGCGCCAGCATCAAAGCACCGTCATCGCTCCACGTGCCGGGCTGCTGGCCATGAGTGCCAACTGCGCCCCAGTGAACGGGGCCGACGTCTGCGGGACTTCGGAACTCGTACGGAACCCCCAATGCATCGCCTACCAGGTGGCCCCACACTGCTCCAAGGAGTCGGTCAGAGACCGTAGGCGCCTGGTCAGCCACTTCGGTACTCACGTACGACCTCGATCGGCCCCACGACGCTTGCGTTGAACGCATCGAGTTCCGCGCTGGGAATCCAGTATTCGCGCGATGTCGGCCCTCCCACCTGATGGACCTCGTAGCTGCTCAGGAAATCTCGCCGGACCCAGAAGGACGTCACCGCGCCGTAACCGGAGTCCGGAACATTCCAATCTCGGGCGATTCTTTCGGCGTACGCGAAGTTCATGACCGGATAGAAGATGGGCTGCCCCGCGAGCCTGGGCGGGAATTTCGTCGATCCTGTTTCGCGGATCAGCTCCAGCTCCTTTGGTCCGACGGGTCGGTAGAGTCGACTCAGGCCGAGCAGCTCGTCGACACTCTCTACGGCGCGGCGCAGCCGCGTCTCACGATTGCCTTCGAGGATCACGAAGGACTTCCCGCGGCGCTCCAGCTCCTCACGGAACCGTTCGTGCATCCACTTTCTTATGGCCTCGCCATCCCTGAAGCCATCCTGGACGAAGGGCATGTCGATG
>VBII01000143.1 GCA_005887735.1 Chloroflexota bacterium | reverse complement strand
CCGGGACGACGACCCTGCGACGCCGCCTCGGCTGAGCCTCTCACGTAGTCTGGATCGCTGAATGTTGCTTGTCTGCTCGAGCCGGTGCGGAGGACGGTTGTTCCGTGCCCTCTTCGCCGAGGTCGAGGTCGATGCCGCCGGCATCTACCAGGACCATCGCGTCACCCAGCCCAGTTACATCTGCCTCAACTGCGGCGCGCCGGCGGTTGACCTCGGGGCCGTGCCGGCTGAGCTGGAGGCGGAGGCTCAGGAGGAAGAAGCCGCCGCGGCCGCCGTCGCGGACGTCCTCTGCCCTGTCTGCGAGACGATGGTCCGGCTCGACGCGAACATGGAGTGCCCTAACTGCGGGTCTCCGTTGGAAGTCAGCTGAGGGCCGCTGACCCCAGCAGGATCTCCTTCATCGCCCGCACGGCGGCCGCGTCGCGCTGACGCAGCGCCGCCCGCAGCGCCCGCAACGCGCGCGGCGTGTCAAGGTCGTCGGCCAGCGCGGTGTTGAACTCCGCCATCAGCGCGGTGCCTGGCGCCTTTTTCTGCATACCCGCTCGTTTGTCGTCGGCAAGGAACTTGCGCATCCTCTCGACCAACCTCGCCGCCCGCGCCAGTCCCTTCCAGTCGAAGTCCCAATCGCGGCCATAGCGATGCGAGACGAGATAAAGCCTCACCGCGGCGGCCGGCGCGCGCTGCAGCGCCTGGCTGACCTTGACGAGATTGCCGAGCGACTTGCTCATCTTGCGGCCCTCGTAACGGACCATCCCGGTATGCACCCAGGCCCGCGCGAAAGGCTTCTTGCCTGTCAGCGACTCTGACTGCGCCCGCTCCGACTCGTGGTGGCTGAACTGCAGGTCGCGCCCACCACCGTGGATGTCGATCTGCTCGCCGAGATAGTGCATGGCCATCACCGAGCACTCGATGTGCCATCCGGGCCGGCCCTCACCGAACTTTGAGGGCCAGGCCGGCTCGTCCTGCCCCGATGGACGCCACAGGGGGAAGTCGAGCGCGTCTCGTTTCGCGTTCGGGCCGACCTTGCCGAGCAGCCCTTCGTCGCGCAGCTTGCGCAACATGGAGCGCCGCGTGCGATGCGACAGCCGGCCGTATCCGCGATATCTGCTCACGTCGAAGTAGAGCGCGTCGGTGCGATACGCGTAACCCGCCGAATGCAGCTCCGAGGACGCGGCAACGATGCGCTTGATCTCGTCGGAGACGCGAGGCATGACATCCGGGGGCCGCCATCCGAGCACGGTCATGTCGCGGATGTGGACCTGCGTCTCGCGATCCGCCAGCTCGCGCCAGCCGATTTCGTCGCGCCGCGCGCGCTCGAACAACGGGTCGTCGATGTCGGTCACGTTCTGGGCGTACTTGACACGCTGACCGCCGGCTTCCAGGAACCGCACGAGCACGTCAAACATCACGAACGTGAATGCATGGCCCATGTGTCCGGAGTCGTAAGGCGTGATGCCGCACACGTATAAGGTCAGCGGCTTGCGGACCGGTTTGAACCGAACCTTCCGCTCCGTCAGCGTGTCGCGGACGCGAAGAGGTTTCGTTCTAGCTCGGACGGGCTGCGACCGTTGCGTCGGCGCGCAGCGCCTCGACCTTGTTCGTCGTCTCCCAGGGCACACCGAGGTCGTCGCGACCAAAGTGCCCATAGGTGGCCGTCTGGCGGTAGATCGGCCGCAGCAGGTCCATGTTCGCGATGATCGCGCCCGGTCGCAGGTCGAAATGGCGGCGCACCAGCTTGAGCAGGTCGTCCTCCGACTTGGTGCCGGTGCCAAACGTCTCCACCGCGATCGACGTCGGGTGCGCACGACCAATCGCATACGAGACCTGCACCTCGCAGCGATCCGCCAGGCCGGCCGCAACGAGATTCTTCGCCACATGCCGCGCCGCGTACGCGGCGGAGCGGTCGACCTTGCTCGGGTCCTTGCCGCTGAAGGCGCCGCCACCATGGCGCGCCACCCCGCCGTACGTATCGACGATGATCTTGCGTCCGGTCAGGCCGGCGTCGGCCGCCGGGCCGCCGAGCACGAAGTGGCCGCTCGGGTTGACCATGATCTTCGTGGCGGCGTCGACCACCTGGCCTTTCAGGACCGGGTTGATCACGAGCTCGCGCACGCCCTCGGCGATCTCTTTCTGCGTCGCGCTCGCAGCGTGATGGGTCGAAACCACAATCGCCTCGACGCGCTTGGGGCGGCCGAACTCGTACTCGACCGTGACCTGCGTCTTGCCGTCGGGCCGGAGAAAGGGCAGCGAGCCGTTCTTTCGGATCTCGGCCAGCTTCTTGGCCAGCCGGTTGGCGAGCGAGATCGTCAGCGGCATCAGCTCAGGAGTTTCGCGGCAGGCAAAGCCGATCATCATGCCCTGGTCCCCCGCCCCCTGCAGCTCGAATGGGTCGTCTTCCAGCGAACCTTCGCGCTCTTCGAGTGAGTGATTGACTCCCGCAGCGATGTCGGGCGACTGCTCTTTCAGATAGACCTGGATCAGCGCATGGTCGGCGTCGAATCCGATCTGCTCGTCGTTGTAGCCGATCGAGCGGATCGTGTCGCGGATCGTGCGCTGGATGTCGAGGTCTGCGTGCGTGGTCACCTCGCCGATGACGACACAGAGACCCTTGGTGATGGCGGTTTCGCAGGCAACGCGCGCATTTGCATCTTGAGCGAGCATTCCGTCGAGGACCGCGTCAGATACCTGGTCGCAGATCTTGTCGGGATGCCCTTCCGTGACCGATTCGGACGTGAGCAGAAACGACGGCGATGAGCTAAAGCTTGTAGTCACAAAGGCAGATGATAGTGTCCTCCCCATTCATGGGGGCCGCGCGCTGCGCGCACGGAGGGGGAGGGGCGTCTAAGACCCGTTGTGGTGCCGGCTGTCCTCCGGGTCCTGCCCGAGCAGCTGGGCCTGCAGGGCGAAGATGTCGTCCAGAACTCGGTCGATACGGCGACCCTCGAGCCGATGGTCCGCGATGACCCCCGCGCGCTCGAGATGGCGCCTCAACGCCGTGCCCAGCGGCCCATCGATGCGCACCCGCCCACGGACCTGCGCCTCCTCGAGCAGCTGGAGGCACCGATCCAGGGCAATTTGCCTCGACCTGTGCGCCCGGACGTTCATTCCGTCCCCAGCACCTCGATGCGTCCTTCCGCGGTGACGCGCACCTGCACCGGGTTGAGCGCCGGCAGGGCATAGCCGTCGGCCGGCTTGCCGTCCGGTTGGAAGGACGCCGGGTGGCACGGGCAAGCCAGGTAGCTCGTGCTGCGATCCCACCACAGCTCGCACGGCAGATGCGAGCAGATAGAGGAGACCGCGGTCACTGTCTGTCCGCGCCGGAACAAGAACGCGCCGACGCCACCGGCCTTCACTCGCTTACCCTGGCCTTCCGCGAGGTCGCTCATCGCGGCGACGTCGATCCAACGCCCGTTGACAGGATCGATCGTTGCGCCCGCCGCAGGCATGATGCCGGGCTGCGTGGCCCGGCCAAGCAATGTGCCTCCTGCGACACCTGCCGCGATGCCGAGGCCGGCAACCAGGGCCGCGCGACGCGTCACCCGGTCTTGCTTCGGTGCCTGTTCCAGCACCGAGGCGAGCTTCTTCCGAAACGCCGGAGCCATGCGCTGGGGGCCTTGCCGGGCGGCTGCGAGCCTCGCCGCGACCGTTATCGCGGCCTTTTCCTCGGCATCGCCGGCGCGCAGCTTGAGGCGGCGGCCGCGGAGCAGGCCGGAGACGATCTTATCGATCCGGTTCTCGCGCTTGCCATTCATTCCGGGCGCACCTTTGCCGCCGCCCTCAGCGCGCGGAGCTGCATGACCTTGATCGCGCCGACTGTCGATTTCATTTCCGAAGCAACTTCCTTCAACGAATACCCATGCAGGAAACGCAGCTCCAGGACGCGCCTGTAGTTGTCGGAAAGCTGGGCCAGGATCTGCTGGACCGTTTCGGTCCCTTCCTCCGATGGCGGCCCCGGTGCGACCGGCATCGCGAGGTCTTCGCGGAGCTCGGATTCCGACAGCCCCAGACGCGTGCTCCAGAACGCGCCGAGCACAGATCGAGCCGTGGCGAAAAGGTATCCCCGGATGGCGCTGGCCGGTGCCCCCTCGCGAAGCCGGGGGATGGCCTTGAGCGCAACCTGCTGGGTCAGGTCTTCGGTGTCGGCGCGGTTGCCGACCCGCGCGTAGATGAACGCGTACACCAGCTCCAGCTCGTCGAGGGCGATGTCGGTCGCGCGCGCCGAGGTGGGAAGCTGCAGCACCTGGCCCGGCTCGGGCGCCGATTCTTCCGACGTCATAGCGCGGTTAGGTGTAAAGGTTCCCGCAGAGCAGGTAGGAGGAGCTCGACCCCCGCACGTCCGGGCCGAACGCCATCGCGAAAACCGCGACTGCGGCCAGAGCGAACCATGCCCTTGGCATTACCGATGCAGGTTACTGGAGTTCATCCTCCGCATTTATAGGGAGGTGCCTGAGCCCGTTTGCAGGCTCAGGCAGAGGGGTGAGATCTTGATTACGCGTGTTTCGGCTGGGGCGCGCGGCGGCGGCGCCAGACCAGGAAGCCGATGCCGGCCAACACCAGGAACGGGCCGATCGCGCCGAGCCCGGTGACGAAGTAGTCGATCGTGGTCACGAAGTTGTGGGCCGCGGAGCTCAGTGCCGTCGCAAAACCCCAATTGTCCGACGAGGCGGCCTGGGCCGGCGCGCCGGTCTCGGTCAGCGTGATGGAGACGCTGCTGTAGGACGTGTTGTCGTCCAGGTACTTGATCTGTCCCTTCAGCTGCTCGATCTGAGCTGTGATCTGGCCGATCTGGTTCTGCACCGCGATGATGTCGTTGATGTTCTGCGCCTTGGTCAGCAGGGCGAGCATCGCGGCGTGTTGCGCTTCCGCATTGGCGAGGCGAGCGCGGAGGTCGACGTACTGAGCGCTGACGTCGGTGCCGGTGATGTGCTCGTTCTGGACCTTGCCGACCTTCGACAGCTGGTCGATGGTGTCGTCGAAGTGCGCCGCCGGGACCATGAAGCTGATCACGCCGGTACGAATCTGGGTGTCCTCGGAGCTGGTGGCGGGGTTCGCCTGGGCGTCGGTGCCTGCAATGTAGCCGCCCTCTGACTCGACCAGGGTGCGCACCTGCGCCAGCTTCGAGTCGAACAGGCCGTTCCCGACGGTCATGCCGAGCTGCGCCTGCCGGATCACGGGCGGGCCATTGAGGGCTGGAACGGTGTCGCCGGGCAGCGACGTCGTGCCACCTGTTGTTCCGTTGGGCTGGCCGACGGCCTTCGACGGCTGGCCGCCACCCGACGCGGGCTGCGACAGCGAGGTGCCGCCGTTCGACGAGGTGGCGCCGCCGGAACCGCTCCCTCCGCCGCAGGCGGCCACCGCCGCGAGCATCAGGGCACCGACGATGACAAGGACCTTCTTCATTTTTGAGCCTGCCTCCTGTGGTGCGCCGGGCGCGCGCAGGGCGCACTCGACAAGATTTGAATAACGAAACGTTGGGTACGCCGTCACGTAACAATTGGCGCTCATGATTCAAGCCCGTAGCCTCGCCATCGACGTCGCAGCGCGCCGAGTGCTGTCGGACGCGACCTTCACCGTTGCCGCGGGGGACAAGGTCGGCCTTGTCGGCCGCAACGGCGCGGGCAAGACCAGCTTGCTCAAGGTCCTGGCCGCGGAGGACGACGCAGCCGCCGGGCTGGTCCTGCGCCGGGGAACCCTTGGCTACGTGCCGCAGAATCCCCGGCCGCGCTCCGAGGCAGCCCACCCTGCGCTTTCGCACATCCTGTCGGGGCGCGGCCTCGATAGCGCGGCAGCGCGCCTCGCGGAGCTCCACCAGAAGCTCGAGCACGACCACTCGATCGCCAGCATCGAGAAGTACTCGGAGGCGGAGGAGCGGTACCGGATGGACGGCGGCTATTCGGGCGAGTCCGAGGCGCGCAGGATTGCCGGAGGACTCGGCCTGCGCCTCGACCGGGTCGACCTGCCGCTGAGCGTGCTCTCAGGTGGCGAGCGCCGCCGGGTCGAGCTGGCTCGCGTGCTGTTCGCCGATGCGGACCTGCTGCTGCTGGACGAGCCGACCAACCACCTCGACAGTGACGCCAAGACCTGGCTGATGGACTTCCTCCGCGACTATCGGGGGGCGGTGATCGTGGTAAGCCACGACCTGGCCCTGCTGGACGCATCGATCACGCGAGTGCTGCACCTGGACTCGGGCAAGCTGATCGAGTATCGGGGCACCTACTCGCAGTACCAGGCGGCGCGGCGGCTCGAGGAGAAGCGGCTGACTTCCCTCGCGCAGCGGCAGCAGGCGGAGATCCAACGGTTGAGCCTCCTTGCCGAGGTGATGCGCCGGCAGACGGCAAAACGCGCCAAGCAAGCCCACTCGATCTTCACCCGCGTCGAGCGAATGAAGGCCCAGCGCGTGACCGCTCCGCGGCGCGAGCGCAAGGTCAAGATCAGCTTTCCCGACCCGCCGCACAGCGGTCGCATCGTCCTGCATTCCAATGGCCTCGCCAAGGGTTACGGCGGCCCGCTCGTCTTTCGCGACGTCTCCTTCGAGGTGGAGCGCCACGAGCGCCTCCTGGTGATGGGATTGAACGGCGCGGGCAAGACGAGCCTGCTGCGCATCCTGGCCGGGCAGAGCGAGCCGAATGCCGGGTCGTTTCGCCTCGGTCACGGCGTTTCGCCTGGCTACTACGCGCAGGAGCACGAGGGGATCCGGGCTGGGGTCACGGTGCTGGCTCACATGCGGGAGCAGTCCGACGCGGAGGAGCGCGTGCTGCGGGCCCTGCTGGGCATGTTCGGGCTGACCGGCGACATAGCGCGACAGGACGCGGGGACGCTGTCCGGCGGCGAGAAGACGAAGCTGGCGCTGGCCCAGCTGGTCGCCGGCCGCCACAACCTGCTCCTGCTGGACGAGCCGACCAACAACCTCGATCCGCCGTCTCGGTCCGGTGTCGCGCGTTCCCTGGC
>VBII01000139.1:2992-6546 GCA_005887735.1 Chloroflexota bacterium | reverse complement strand
CTCTCCCCACCTCGATTGGAATCGCTCCCGCCACCGCATCGGCGAGCTGCCGCACGCGGGGCTCGGCAGCCTCCGCAACCACCGTCAATCCCATGTCGCGCGCGACAGCGCTGGTGCGCGGTCCGATGGTGACTGCGGGCAGGTCGGTAGGGCCGCCGAGCTTGACGAATCCGCGCACCGCGGAGCCGGAGGCGAACACCACTGCCGCGACACCAGGCAGTCTCAGCGCTTCACGCAGGCGTTCGGCCGACCCGGCCGGGGCCTCGATCGTCTCGTACACAGTGATCTCATCGACGATCGCGCCGCGCTTTCGGAGCCGTGCCGGCAGGTCGGCGTCGGCCAGGGAAGCCCGCACGACCAGCACGTGCGCGCCGCCCGCATCCGGCAGCGCCTCGCCGAGAGAAGCGCCACCGGCCACGGCCGGAACGAGATCTGCCGTGGCGCCCTTCGCGCGAAGTGCTTTCGCGGTCGACTCCCCCACGGCTGCCCAACGTGGGCCCGCGGGAATCTCAGGCAGCGCCTCCACACCCGTGGCGCTGGTCACGACGATCCAGTCGAACTGGTGCAAGTCTGGCCATTTCACGTCGATCGGCCGAGTGGCGACGGTTGGCACCGCACTCACGCGGTAGCCGCGAGACTCGAGCTCGGCCACCAGCGGATCGCGGGTGCCGGCAGGTCTCGTCACCAGGATGACGGTCATCGCAGCATCACTGCGCCGGCAAGCCTTCGTCCGGCGGCGTCCGCCATCGCGATCGCCTCACTGCGAGTGCCGTGAATTGATTCGACCCGGAAGTCCGTGCCGTCGCTGTTGACGCCGCCGATGACCATCGTGAAGCGGTCCCCATCGACCGAGGCCAACGCGCCGACCGGCGCGCGGCAGGTGCCGCCCGTCGCCGAAAGGACACGGCGCTCGGCCCCGACCGCGTGCCGGATGTCGGGCTGATCATGTGCGGCCAGGAGCCCGATCAGCGTTGTGTCGGACCGGCGAGCCTGGATCGCGAGCGCCCCCTGCGCCGGCGCCGGCGTGACAAGGTTGGGATCAAGACGCTGGTCGATGCGATCCCCGCGGCCCAGGCGATCGAGGCCGGCGCATGCGATGACAACGGAATCGACCTCGCCCGCGTCGAGGCGTCGCAAACGCGTGTCGACGTTTCCGTGCAGCGGCACGACGCGCAGGTCGGGACGGGCTGCTCGGAGGAAGCCGGCGCGCCGCGGACTGTCGGTGCCCACCGTGGCATGCGGCGCCAGAGTCGCGATCGACTCCGATCCCGATCTCGTGACCAGCGCATCGCGCGGATCGGCGCGCTCCGGGTAAGCGGCGATCACAAGCTCCGCCTCTTCATCCAGGGGCACGTCTTTCGCGCTGTGCACCGCGACATCGATCTCACCCCGCGCCAGCGCGCTCGCGATCGCGGCCACGAAGATGCCTTCGCCCGGTTCGGTGTCGATCGGACGAACGTCGCCCTCCGTGACGATTCGGATGAGCTCGACCTCGTGTCCCACCGCACGGAGTCGCTCGGCAAACCAATGGCTCTGGGCCAGCGCCAGCGTCGACCCGCGCGTGCCGAGCCGGATCTTCACGATGCGCGCTCTGCCCACGCGATGTATTCGTCAGTCCTGGCGGCGACGAGCCGCTCCGCGTCCTTTATATATGCGCCTGGCAGCGGTTCGCTCCGGCGGTAGAGATCGTCGATGCCTAGAAAGCTCCCGTTCATGCGCCGGCGCACCTCTTCGGGAACCGATTGCGGTGCGGATATGTCGGCGATCGGAGGAAGGCCGGATTCGGCCACCAGCTCGAGCTCGCTCCACCGGCCGCCGAGTGCGACCGCAACACCGGCGGCCCGGCCGGCCAGCTCCGCGCCCGCGCGCAGGTCAACGCCATAGCCCGAATACATGCGCGCAAGCCGGGCCGCCCTGATGGCATCGCGGCTGGCGATCACGACTTCAGCGCCTGCCAAGGCCACCGAATGTGCGAGCGCGGTCCCCATGCGTCCTGCTCCCGCGACCACGACCAACCGACCTGACACGTCAGCGCTTCGCCGCAGCCAGGTCACAGCGCTCTGCGCGAGGTTGCCGCTCGATTCGGTTCTTCCGGACCGAGCCTTGCGCCCGGTTGCGATCGCGGTCTCAAAGAGGCGGTGGAGGCGCCTCTCCAGGACTTGCTTCGAGCGAGCACCGCGCAACGCTTCGCGGACCTGGTGCAGCACCTCGTCCTCCCCGATGATCACGCTCTCGAGCCCGCAAGCGACTCGCAGCAGGTGCGTGATCGCCGGGCGGCCGGTCAGGCGGACCGCTCGCAGCGCGGGCGGGTCACCGAATCCGTACAGCTCGACCCGGTGGCATGTGGCCAAAGCGACTCCGCACCCTCCGGCGGCGAGCCAAGCCTCGATTTCGCCGCGGGCGATGGAGCGGGTCTCGGCATCGACGTCGCTTGCGGAGGCGGTCAGCGCCCAGAGCTCGCTCACGCCATGTTCCCGCCGGCGCCGTGGCCCACCATGAGCGCGACGAGCAGTCGATCAAGAGCCAGCTCGGCGTCGGCCAGCAGGATGGTTGCCTCATTTGTATCGAGACGGCGCCGGCGCGCCACGACCGCGAGCTCGTCGACGAACGGCTTGCGAAAGCGGAGGAATCCCTCGACCGTGTCGCTCAGCGACGCCCCGAGCCGCGCCGCCTCGGCGCCGTATTCGCCGGCGTGGCGCTCGGCCGAGGTGAGCAGGTCAGCGGCCTCGGCGCGCTCTGCGTCGAGGTGGGCCAGGAGGTCGCCGACCAGCCGGGTTCCCTGCTCGCGAAACCGGCTTCTTTCGGCGTCCGAGAGCCGGGAGATCCAGCCCGCGTGCTCATCGGTCAGGCCGAAGGGGCGCGCCCGCCGGTAGGCGCGGGCCATTCCATCGGGCGAAGCGCCCATGGTGGCGAGGGCGGGGCGTCGGGTTCGAGCCGTGGGGACGAGGGACTGGACGGCGGTGACGAGAAAACGACGGTGACCGCCTGGCGTCACGAAAGAAGGAATCTGGCCGCGATCAGCCCAGCGCCGAAGCGTGTTGGGGGTGACCCCGAGGGTGGTGCTGGCCTCGCCGAGGGTGAGCCAGCCGTTCTCGGCGGACCCTCCCCGAAGTCCGCTGTTCCTGGTCAAAACTCCTCAAATCTACCATCGGGCGACAAGAGGAACTTTCGGGCGCCATGAGACGCTGTCGTCGTGGTGGCCGATGAGGCGATCGTCATCCTGGGGTCCGGAATGTCGGGAGGCGTCGCGGCCAAGACCTTCCGCGGGGAGGGTTATGACGGCCGCCTCGTCCTGGTCGGGCACGAGCCCACCCCGCCCTTTGGACGGCCACCTCTCTCGAAGACGTACCTGCGGGGCGAAGAGACGCTCGCGGGATGGCTTGTCAACCCAGAAGAGTGGTATGAGGACAACCGAGTCGATCGGGTCGACGGCACCGCGACCGGGATCGACATTCATAGCCGCCAGGTCTACCTCGAGGGCGCCAAACCTGTTTCCTACGGAAGGCTCCTCATCACGACCGGCGGCAAGAATCGGCGCCTCGACGTGCCCGGCG
>VBII01000139.1:0-2939 GCA_005887735.1 Chloroflexota bacterium | reverse complement strand
GGGTTCATCGGTTCTGAGGTCGCCGCTTCACTCACACAGCTTGGTGCGCGGGTGAGCGCGGTCCTGCCCGGCGTGGCTCCGCTCGAATCCGTGCTCGGTCCGGAGATGGGCGAGGCGATGGCCGGGATCCACCGGGACGCGGGCGTGGAGCTGGTGACCGGCGATCAGGTCGTCCGCTTCGACGGCGCGAATCGGGTCGAAAACGCAATCACCAGGGGAAGGCGCAACCTGGAATGCGATCTCGCTGTGGTAGCGGTGGGCATTCAGCCGTCCGTGGAGATCTTCGAGGGAACCGGACTTGCCATTGACAACGGCCTCCTCGTCGATGCGATGTGCCGGACCAACGTGCCCGGAATTTTCGCCGCGGGCGACGTGGCCAACCACCTTCATCCGCTGTTCGGCCGCATTCGTGTCGAGCACTACAACAACGCCGAGAAGCAGGGGGCTGCTGCGGCGAGGTCGATGCTGGGATCGGATGCAACCTACGGCTACGTGCACACGTTCTGGTCGGACCAGTACGAGCACAAGATCGAGTACGCCGGTCATGTCCGCAAGTGGGATCGCTTCATCGTTCGTGGTTCGACGAAAGACCGAAAGCTCGTGGGCTTCTACCTTGCGGACGGCGTGCTGCGGGCGGCCGTAGGTCTCGATCGAGGCGGCGATCCAGAGCTGGATGAAGGTGGTGAACTGGCGGCGGCGGCCCGATTGATCGCGAGGCGGGCGCGCCCTGATCCGCGCGACCTTGCCGACGAGCACCGCGATCTAGACCTTCTGTGACGTGTAACCCGTCTGGTTAGCTACCTGTATGAAGGAGAGCAACCGCTGACATGACAATCCAGCTCGAAAAGGAATACCTGGTAGCGCTGCTTGGTCTCGCGGTGGGCGCGGCATCTGGACTCATCGCTGCCGCTGTGTACAGTCGGGCGGCGCCGAGGGGCATACCGCTTGGACGGTGGGACGCCCGAGTCACCATCCCGCTGCTGCTGGCCGCGGCCGGCGCGCACCTGGTGCTGATTCCGGTGGTCGAACCGACGCGGCAACTGCTTTTCGGCCTGTATTTCGCGGCGCTGATCGGGACCGTGGTCTTTGCGATGGCAGGCCTGTCGATCTGGAGGCTCGGCGCCGCTCTGCTGCCGGCGGGTTCGATCGCGGCCTATTTCTATTTCGCGCTTCAAGTCCACCAGGCTGACTATGTCGGACTCACGGTGAAGGTCATCGAGCTCGCCGCGGTCGCAGCCGCGGTGGTACCGATCGCACGGCTCCGCCGCGACCACGCCCGACCGCGGGTGGTCGAATAGAAAGGGCTCGTCAATCGGGCGGCGGCGGCGCCTCGTTCAGCCAGTGAGTTTCGCCAACCGCGACGGCGAGATGTGCCATCGGCGCCTTGCTGCCGGCGCCGTGCCAGTGCTCCTCACCGGGATCTGCGGTGACGGTGTCGCCAGGACGGATCCGCTGCGCGGCCTGGCCTCGGGCCTGGATCCAACCCTCGCCGTCCACGACGTGTAGCAGCTGACCACCCGCATGCGAGTGCCAGTGGTTGCGAGCACCGGCCTCAAACCGAACCACCGCGGCAAACATTTGTGATGTCTGCGGTGAGGCCTGGATCAGGCCGTGCAAACCGGCAGCGCCCGTGAAATGCGCCGAATCTGCCGGCGCGAGACTTTTCATCGCCTCCGATCGTGACGTGATCTTCATGCCGCCCTCCCGTGCGTAACAACCTCGAGCCCAGCGCCAACGGCGTATCCACCCCTCACCCTACTGAGTTCCGATCGCCACCGATGCGTCGACCCAGCGTCCTTCACGAGCTCCCCATGATTTAGGCGATGCGTCCCATATCAAGGCGCGTGATCCTCGCGATCGTGCTTGGCACTCTGCTCAATCCCCTGAACTCATCGATGATCGCGGTGGCACTCGTAACCCTCCATCACGACTTCAGTGTCGATCTCGGCACTTCGACCTGGCTCATCTCGGGGTTCTACCTGGCCGGCGCCGTCGGCCAGCCGCTGATGGGCCGGCTTGCCGACATGCTGGGCGCACGTCGTGTTTTTCTGACCGGGCTCTCGGTCGCCGGCGCGGTCGCTCTCCTCGCGCCCCTCTCACCAAATTTCGGGTGGCTGGTCGCCGCTCGCGTGGTCCAGGCCTTCGCAACCTCCACCGCCTACCCGTCCGGTCTCGGCATGATCCGCGCCGCGGCAGGCGGAACACGCGTACCTGCGCAGGCGCTGGCGATGGTCTCCGTCGCGGCGTCGGTGAGCGCGGCGCTGGGGCCGACAGTCGGCGGTCTGATCCTGTCGGTTGCGGGCTGGCAGGGAATCTTCCTCGTCAATGTGCCGATCACAGCCGTTGGGATCGTGCTCGGGATGCGGTGGCTGCCGAATCCGCCTCCCTCTGAGATTGCCGGCGCAGGGCTGGCCGGTCTGGATGTACCTGGCGTGGTCTTGTTCGCAGCCACTCTGACGAGCCTGCTCGCGGCCCTGCTCTCGGTGGGATCTCCGCAGGCCTGGATCCTACTTGCCTGCCTTCCATTGCTCGCTCTGCTGCTGGTCCTGCGCGAGGTGCGCTTCGCATCGCCCTTCTTCGACGTGCGGCTCCTCGCTGCGAACCCTGTGTTGATCGGAGTCTTCGTCCAGTTCGCGGCGGTGACCTTTGTCTTCTACAGCCTGTTCTTCGGCCTGCCGATATGGCTGGAAGAGGTGCGGGGCTTTGACGCGCGCGCTGCCGGCCTGCTGATCCTTCCGGTGACCGGGCTCGGCGTGATCGCGACGCCGATAGCAGCCCGTCTCATAAGCAGCCGAGGAACGAGGTCATCCCTCGTA
This sequence comes from Chloroflexota bacterium, assembly GCA_005887735.1. GTDB lineage: Bacteria > Chloroflexota > Dormibacteria > Dormibacterales > Dormibacteraceae > 40CM-4-65-16. The sequence continues at coordinate 123 of VBII01000139.1, read as the reverse complement.
TTCGGCTCGATGATGCTATGCGCCGGCTCCGCGCTGCTGCTGACGTTCGGGCCGAACACGCCGCTGGCAGGTCTAATCGGGGTCGCCGTCGTACTTGGAGTGCCGAACGGCTTCAACAACATG
>VBII01000138.1 GCA_005887735.1 Chloroflexota bacterium | reverse complement strand
CAGCTGGGGCTGGAGGTCGCCGCCCATCGAGCCGAAGGCCGCCCACGCCTGACCGCCACGCGCCGCCATCGCCGGGATGAGGGTATGCATGGTTCGCTTCTTGGGCTCCAGCCGGTTGACGTGGCGCTCGTCGAGGCTGAAGTACACCCCGCGGTTCTGGAGCAGGATGCCCGTGCCCTCGGCCACGATCCCGGAGCCGAAGTCGAAGGCAAGGCTCTGGATCATGGAGATCACGTTCCCATTCTCGTCGGCGGCGCAGAGGTACACGGTGTCGCCCGCTTCACGGGCGCTGCCGCGGCCAAGGGCGACATGCCCGGCATCCAGGAACGGCGTGAGCGGCGCCGGCGCGAAATCCGGGTCGGTGATGTAGCGGTCGCGCAGCGCATAGGCCGCATGGCGGGCCTCATCGAAAGCCGTGCCCGCCTCGAGCCGCACCAGCATCGCGGCCGCCGCCAGCCCTTGTGTCGGAGGGGGCAGCTCGTATACGACCACGTCGCGGTATGGGAACGTGACCGGGTCGACCCACTGCGATCGGTGCGTCGCGAGGTCCTGGCGGGTGACAAAGCCGTCGCGGCGTTTCACGGCGGCCGCGATCGCTTCAGCGATCGCACCCCGATAGAACCCGTTGATCCCGCTCCGTCCCAGGTCGCGCAGGGTGGAAGCCAGGTCTGGGTTGCGGAGCAGCATGCCCGCATCCATTGGCGGGTACAGCGCGTGGGTGCCCGGCTCGCGGCCGAGCCAGCCCGCCGCCTGCTTGAGAAACTCCGAAAGCTGAGGCGTGATCAGATAACCGTCCTGCGCCAGGCCCGCCGCAGGCTCGAGGACCGTGCCAAGCCCCACGCTCCCGAAGCGCTCGAGCAGTCTGCCCCACGCCTCGACCGTGCCCGGCACCGTGATCGGCAGGGCGCCGCGTGGGGGCATCGCGTCGTGGCCCCGCTCGCGAACCGCCGCGATCGTCGCCAGCTCCCCCGACCTTCCCGCGCCGATCAAACCGACTGGCGACGTTTCTCCAGCGGCCCAGATGATGGCCATCAGGTCTCCGCCGATCGATGTCATGTGCGGGTAGACCACGCACAGCACCGCGTCGGCAGCGATCGCGGCGTCGACCGCATTGCCACCGTCACGCAGGACCTGCGCCCCGACCTCGCTCGCGACGTGGTGCGGGGTTGCGATAACCCCGCGCGTCATCTGGGAGTTACGAACTCGATCGCGCCGGGCTGGATCTCGAACAGCGCGGGGAGGAATCCGCCTGTCTCGCCGTCGATGTCCAGCCGGACCTTCTCGGGCGAGCTGACGGACACGCGCTTGCCATACATCAGCTCGATCTTCGGGTTGTTCTGATCCAAGTGCTTGCCGGCCAGGAAGTCGTTCATGCCACGCATGGTTTCAATTTTGCCTGCGTCCTTGATCAGGATCACGTCGAAGACTCCGTCGGTAGGCGACGCGGAAGGGGCCATTTGCATGCCGCCGCCGAAGAACTGGCAGTTTGCTACCACCACCTGCTGCGCTTTTGGCAGCTCATGCGTGGAGCCGTCGATATTCACCGTCATCGGCTTGTTCTTGTATCCGAGGAGTGCGCGTCCGGCGGCAATCTTGTAAGCGGCACTGCCAAATCTCTTGGTCCCATTTCCCATCTGAAACACGACGTCTCCGCCAAGCCCCGCATCCGCGATGTTTATGAAATGCCGGACCGCAGTCGCCCCGTCGTCCGTCTGGAACGTGACGCACCCGGCGTCCAGCCTCCTCACCATGCCGCTACGAATGGCATCGATTGCTGATTTAGGGTCGCTTGGTATCCGCAGCGTGCGTCGAAAGTCTCCTCCGGTCCCGAGCGGCACCATCGCCAGCTTGCTTGTCGTGGGGATGGGCGCGCCGTTGCGGAAGAAGCCGTTGACGACCTCGTTCAGCGTGCCGTCGCCGCCGACCGCCACCACCAGGGGCCGCGACTCAAGCACCGCCCGCTGCGCGATCTCGGTCGCCTCCAGGGGCCGCGTCGTAAAAGCGACCTCGTACGGCAGCCCGCTCGCCGGCAGCCAGGTCTCGACGGCCGCCCACCCGCGTCCCGCCTTGCCCGCGCCGGACGACGGGTTGACGACAAAGAGGATCGGCGCGCCTGGCCGGGCGCCTATGACCGGCCTCCGACCGACCGAGGGTTCATGATCCCGTCAGGGTCGACCCCGCTTTTCACTGCTCGCCACACGCGCATCCATCCTCCCAATTCGTCGGCGACCCATCTCGCTCGTGCCTGGCCCACCCCGTGGTGGTGGCTGATGGTCGCTTCCGTGTCACCGGAGCCGCCAAACGTGAAATACGCACAGCAGCCCTGCTCATAGGCATGGCTGAAATGGCATAACGCCAGCCCACCGACACCTATTGCGGCCTTGACCCGCGCGTGAAGCTCGGGCAGGACCGTCCACGGAGCGGCCAGCTCGATGGTGTCGAGGTAGGCGCCGGCCGGCTCGAGGAACGCGATCAGCCGTTCGGCGGACAGGTCGAATCGATGTCTCTGCCAGCGCTTCCAGGGCTCCTCACCCAAGTCCTTGGCGCCTTCGGCGAAGGCTTTCACGGCTTCGGCCTCGGCGGCCGCCACGCCGGCGATTCCGGCTGTCGCGACCACAAGCGCACACTCGCCCGGGCCCAGCTCGTAGCCGTTGAACGCAGCGTCCTCGGCGTCGTAAAGCCTCAGGACCAGCGGCCTGATGCCCGCTTGCATGACGCTCCGCATGCACTCGAGTCCAGAGCGCACGTCAGCGAACGCATAACCCCGGCCGGCCGTCGACTCCGGCTGTCGGTGGATTCGCAGCACCGCGCCGATCACCACGCCAAGACCGCCTTCGGCGCCGACGAAGAGCTGATGCAGGGCGGGACCGACCGCCGACCTGGGGCCTGGACGCGGGGCGGCGAAGGAGCCGTCCGGCAGCACAACCGCGAGCGAGATCACCATGTCCTCGATGCTGCCGTACCGGCTCGACTCCTGGCCCGAGGATCGCGTGGCGATCAATCCCCCGACCGCCGTGCCGGGCAGCGAGCTGGGGTAGTGGCCGAGCGTCAGCGCGCGCTCATTGAGCTGCTGCTCCAGGGCATAGCCGTTAACGCCGGCCTCGCAGCTGCATGTCAGGTTGGTCTCGTCGATCTCGAGCACGCGGTCGAAGCCGCCCATGTCGAGAACGATCTCCCCCGCTGCCGGTGCCAGGGCGCCGCAGACGCCTGAGCCGCCACCCATCGGCGTCACCGCGACGTGGTTCTCGGTCGCCCAGCGCATCACCGCGGCGACCTGTTCCCGGCCGGCCGGGCGGACCACGAGCACCTTCGGCGCCGCATTGCCTGCGCGCTCATCCATGATCCCGAGCGGCCACATGTCGCGGACGGGGCGCTCGTCCACCGCGGCTGGGCCGACGATCTTCTCGAGCGCTGTCCTCATGCGATCTGCTTCGCGGCGAAGTGGCCCGCGAGCCAGCCCGTGAGGATGGGAACGCCAAATCCACACGGCCCGCTGTAGTCATAGCCGCCGAGCATCGCGCCCGCCGCGTAGAGGTTGGCGTACGGCGCCAAACCGTCTTCTGTCAGCGGGTGCAGACGCTTGTCGGTGATGACTCCCAGCCGCATCTCGACCGCGGGATCCAGGTACTTGAGATGGTGGAGCCTGCTCCCCGCGACCGGTGCCGGGACTCCCTCGTGAAACACGCCGAGTCCGAGCAGGGGCTCGGTCGTCACTCGTCCCGCGCGCAAGCCTCCACCGATGTGCCTGCCAGTGGCGAGCACGAACGCGTCGGCGCGAAACGTGCGGCTCGCGGCGCGCGCCGCCACGATCCGGCCCGGCGCGGTCTCGAACGACGTGATCTCCGTGGTGACGGACCCCAGGGCGATCGCCTGCTGCAGGCGCCATCCGTGCGGCGACGGCGCCGCGGCGAGCAGCTCGAAACCGTCCGCCGGGAGATTCGTGAACCCGGGCGGGTAGGCGATGGCCGCGCCGCGGGCTCGGGGAGCAGGGGCGCGTCGCCCGTACAGGTCGGTGAGCGCCGCCGCCTGAGGCAGGTCGGGGATGGAGATCTCCTCCGCAAAGGCCTCGACCGAATGCAGCTCCTTGAGGGCCTGCGCGGTCGACGCCGCGTCGTAATCGCCGACTTGCGGAACCCCGATCACTGCGACCCTCTTTCCGCTCAGCGCACCCAGCTCTCCGCGCGCCACCGACTGAGGCACGAGATTGGCCGGCCTGGCGAGCCCGTGGATGTCGGCGTAGAGCCCGCGAGTGCGCCAGCCTCCCTCGAACGCCAGCCCCTCCTTCCGCAGGGCGAGCTGCAAGGTTGAGATGGCGGCGTCGAGCTCGGTGGCAAGTCCGACCGCGTCCATGCCAAGGCGTGCCAACGGGTGCTGTGGACTCTGGAGGATCGCGTCCAGGTCGTCGATGATTTCCATACCACCTGCGTAGAGCGCGGTCGCCCCGGGCGCCCTTGCGACGATCGTCACGTCGGCTCCGTCGCGGCGGGCCGCAAGGGCTGCGCAGTAACCCGCGATTCCTCCGCCGACGACGAGGACCTTTGTCAACGCGCGACGATGCGCCTCGTGTCTGCGACATCCTGTTTCAGCTGATGGACGAGTTCGTCCGGCGTCGCGAACTTGATGTCGGGGTGCAGGTAACGTACGAACCGAAGCCAGAGCCGCTGTTGATACAGATCGCCCTCGAAGTCGAGGAGGAAGGCCTCGATCTTCAACTCAGTACCACCGAACGTTGGGCGGTATCCGACGGACAGCGCGGCGACGAAGTCACCCTCGGGCGCGACGACCCGACCCGCGTATGCTCCGAGCGCCGGCACCAGCTTGTTCGGCTGCGGGCTGATGTTCGCGGTCGGAAAGCCCAGCTGTCTACCGACCTGCGCGCCTAATTCAACCGGTCCGCTCATCTCGAACTCGCGCCCGAGCAGCCGGTTTGCCGCCTCCACGTCACCGGTGGTCACCTGTCGCCGGATCTCCGAGCTATGGACTTCCCGGCCGGCGATCTTGAACGGCGGCACCACTTCGACTTGATGCCCATGCGCGCGGAGCCACTCGGCGTTGCCAGTGCGGCCGCGGCCGAACGCGAAGTCGAAACCGATGACCCAGGCCTTGATGTCCATCACCGCCGCCAGCCGGTCGACGAACTCCTGTGGCGACAGCGACGCCAGCTCGCGATCGAAACGCAGCACGATCGCGTGCTCCACGCCGGCGGCCTCGACGAGGCCGAGCTTCTCGCTCAGTGTCGTGATTGAGGACGGGCAGTTGGCAGGGTCAAGGACGCAGCGCGGGTGTGGCTCGAATGTGATCAGGGCGGGCAGAGCGTGCTCGGCCGTAGCCGCATTCTCCAGGTGCCTGATGATGTCGAGGTGGCCGAGATGGACGCCGTCGAAGCTGCCGACGGTCAGCGCCACGGGTCCGATCGGACCAGTCGGAAGTCCGAGATGAACCTTCAGCTCAGCACCTTCTCCGGTACGAACGTCCTCCGCAGCGGGTCGGTGTGGCCCAGCGCGACGAGCCGTCCTTCGGCATCGTGGGCACGAAGCTGTCCAGGCGCGGGTTCCGGTAGTACGCGAACTGGGCGGCCCTGGCGGACCTGTGCCTCCTGCTCGACGTTAAGGCGAACCCGCTCCATTTCCGGCAGTATGACCTCGGCAGGAAGCAGCCTGTCCCTGACCGCATCGGGTTCTACGAGCTGTTCGAGGCGCACCGAATTTCCAATCGTCAGCGGCCCGTAAGCCGTCCGTACGAGCCGGCCCAGATACCCACCGACCCCCAGTTTCTGTCCGAGATCGCGGGCGATCGAGCGCAGGTAGGTGCCGCTTCCGCAGCGGACCTCCACCTGCGCCACCGCGCGCGGTCCGGTTTGGAAATCGAGCAGCCTGGCTTCGTAAACCTCGACCTCGCGAGGCGCAGGGCGCGTGGGTTCGCCGCCGCGCGCAAGCCTGTACGCGCGCTTGCCATCGACCTTGACCGCCGAATACGCGGGCGGCTGCTGCTGGATCCGTCCCGTGAACTCTTGGAGCGCCGATTCAACGTCCGCGGTGGCGAGATCGCTCGGGTCTCCCACCGGCTCGAGCCGCCCCTCCGCGTCATCGGTCGCGGTGACGAAGCCGAGATGGATGTCGGCGACGTAGGTCTTGGGCAGCTTCAGCGCGAACTCGGCGAGCCTGGTGGCCGACTCGAACAGGACCGGCAGCACACCGGTCGCCAGCGGATCGAGCGTGCCCGCGTGGCCGACCCGCCGGGCGCCGGTCAATCTGCGCAGGCGGTTGACGACCGCAAAGGATGTTTCGCCGGCCGCCTTGTCGACGTTCAGTACGCCAGTCGCAAATCGGGTCGCGTCAGAGCTGCGTAGAGGCGGCAAGGATTGCCTCCTTGGCGGCCCCCAGGACAAACCGCACCGCCTCGTCCATCGGCTTGTCGATCTCCGCCCCCGCGGCGCGAATGTGTCCGCCACCGCCAAACGAAGCGCAGAACGCGGCCGCGTCGACCGCGCCTCGGCTACGCACGCTGATCTTGGTCAGCTCGCTCGAGACTTCCTTGAAGAGGATCGCGAGCTCGAGGCCGGCGATGCTGTTCAAGGTGTCGATGATTCCCTCCGACTCCGCCATCGCAGCGTTGGCTTCTTTCAGCATCCTCCGGGTCACCTTCGCCCACGCGAGGCGGCCATCCATCTCCACCCTCATGGTGGCGAGGGCGAGGCCGTTCAGCTTGAGAGTGGTCTCGGGTCGCATCTTGTAAACCTGCGTGGCTATGTGACCGGGGTCCGCGCCGAGCCGCGCGAGACGGGCCGCATCCTCGAGAGCTCGTGGAGTGGTGTTCTCGTGCCGAAATCCACCCGTGTCGGTCAGGAGCGCGATGTAGAGGTTGGTGGCGATGGTCGGTGTGATCGGATAACCGAAGTGGTCGAGCATCTCCATGACCATCTGGCCGACCGCCGATGCGTTCGGATCGATGACGTTGATGTCACCGAACCGCGTGTTCGAGGGATGGTGGTCGACGTTGATGAGGGTGGCGTGGGTGGCGATGCTGCGCACCGCGTTGCCTGAGCGCTCGAGGTTGCCAGAGTCGAAGAAGAAGACGAGCTGAGGGTCGACGCCGTGAGGAGGCTCGGCCTGAATGTCGCCGAACCCAGGCAGGAATCCGTACATCGGGGGCAGCGGCGGCGGCACAAGCACCCAGACCTCCTTGCCCTCGGCGCGCAACGCCTCGGCGAACGCGAGGCTGCAGCCGAGCGTGTCACCGTCTGCGTCCTTGTGACCGAAGATCAAGATCTCCTGGTTGGCGTCGATCAGCTCCTTGATCTCGTCATATGTATGCGGCCTGTCGCGTTTGGCGGTTGCTATGGCGTGCGCTCCTGGCTGTCGCCGTTGTCGTGCGGCAGGACCTCTTTGAGCAGCTCCGAGATGTGAACGCTGTACTCGATCGACGAGTCGAGCTCGAATCGGAGCTCAGGCGAGAACTTCAGGTTCTGCAGGCGCCGGCCGAGCTCGTGCCGGATCAATCCTCTGGCCGACACAAGACCCTTGATCGAGGCCTTTTGCTCGTCGGGATTGCCGAGCACGCTCACGCGAACGCGCGCCGCCCGCAAATCTGGTGACATGCGTACGCCGGTGATGCTCACGAATCCGATCCGGGGGTCCTTGAGGTCGCGCCGGATGATGGACATGATCTCCTCACGCACCTGCTCCCCCACCTGGTCCGCGCGGTAACTGGTCATGTTGACCACCGCCTTTAGCGAGTGCACGCTCGCCTAAATTTCTTCCCGCTCGAGTCGATACGTCTCCATCGTGTCACCGGGCTGGAAGTCTTCCCAGCCTTCGAGCCCAATGCCGCACTCCTGGCCGGCCGGCATCTCACGCACGTCCTCCTTGAAGTGCTTGAGAGAGTTGATCCGCCCTTCGTGGACCATCTCTCTGGCCCGGAAAAGCTTGACCCAGCCTCCACGGCTGACCTTGCCCTCCAGTACGCGGCTCCCGGCGACCACGCCGGTGCGCGGGATCTTGATCGGGGTGATGACCTAGACTCTGCCCTCTCGAATCTGACGATACGTCGGCTCGCGCAACCCCTTGGCTGCGCGCTCAACGTCTTCCGTGAGCTTGTAGATGACGTCGTAGTACCGGACCTCGACCTTCGCGCGTTCCGCCGCGGCGGTGCTGGAAGGGGTCGGCTTGAGGTTGAAGCACAAGATGATGGCGCTCGATACGCCGGCGAGCAGCAGGTCGGAATCGCTGACCGCGCCCACGCCCTGCCCCACGATCTTGATTGCGACGACAGGGTCTTCGATCTTCTGCAGCGCGGCAAGCAGTGCCTCTAGCGTGCCTTGCGCGTCGGCCTTGACGAGCAGGCTCAACTCCTTGACCTCGCCTTCCTTGGCCCGGCGTGCCAGGTCCTCGAGCGTGATGCGAGGCGCAACGTCGCGCGCCGCTTCCTGCGTGCGCTTCTCGGTGAGCTTGGTCAGGGCGATCTGGCGGGCGGCCTTTTCCGAGCCGACGACCTGGAAGATGTCGCCCGCCTGGGCGACCTCGCTGAGACCGGACACGACCACCGGCGTAGCCGGTGGGGCTTCGTTCACGGCCCGGCCGCGGTCATCGGCCAGAGCACGAACGCGGCCGTAGAGGTGGCCGCAGACGAAGTCATCGCCGACCTTGAGCGTTCCGGCCTGGACCAGCACGGTTGCCACCGGACCGCGACCCCGCTCGAGATGAGCGTCGACGATGGTCCCGATCGCATGGCGGTCGGGATTGGCCTTGAGCTCGAGGATGTCCGAAGAGAGCACGATCGTGGTCAGCAGGTCGTCGATCCCCTTCCCCGTCTTGGCGCTGAGGTGTACGCACTCATGCTCGCCGCCATAGTGCCGCGTCACGATGCCCTGCTCGGCGAGCTGCTGATGGACGCGTTCCGGGTTGGCGTTGTCCTTGTCGATCTTGTTGATGGCCACGATGATCGGCACCTTGGCCGCGCGTGCGTGGTGGATAGCCTCAACCGTCTGAGGCATCACACCGTCATCGGCGGCGACGACCAGCACAACGAGGTCGGTCACCTGGGCGCCGCGGGCTCGCATCGCGGTGAACGCTTCGTGGCCGGGCGTGTCGATGAAGACGACCGGATGTCCGTCGGCCGTCTCGATCTTGTAAGCGCCGATTCGCTGCGTGATGCCGCCGGCCTCGCCCGCCGCCACGCGGGTCTGGCGGATCGCGTCGAGGATGGAGGTCTTGCCGTGGTCGACGTGCCCGAGCACCGTCACGATGGGCGGCCGGGTCGTCAGCTTGGTCGGATCTTCATTGGCGAGCGAGAACAGCTCCTCGCGCGAGGTGGTCACGACGTTGCCCTCGCCCTCCGCCGACTCGACAGCGACCACGTCCTCGCTGGCGACCGGCTCGACCGTGTAGCCGAACTCGTCGGCCACGATCTCGGCCGTGGCGAAGTCGATGACCTGGTTGATGGTGACGAGGATCTTGGAAGCCATCAGCTTCTTGATGACCTCGACTGGGCTGACGCTCAGCTTGTCCGCCAGGTCTTTGACCGACAGGGTGGGCGGAAGGGCTGCTCGGCGATCGCCGTTCGTTTCGATCTTGGGCGTTGCAGTCGCCGGCTTGAACGCGGACCGGGCAGCCTCGATCGCGCCGGGGGCCAGCGGCGCCGCGGTGTTGCGGGTCAACCTGCGCTGCTGCAGGAAGTTGACCAGCTCCTTCTGGCTGATCCCAAGTTCGCGCGCGAGTTCGTGTGCCTTCATCTAGAACTACTGATTATGCCGCCCAGGGCGAATTCGAAACCTGAGGGGGGTTCACGTCATGAGTTGATCTGGACCTCCCCACCCGGCCTTCGGCCGACCTCCCCGGCTAGCGGGGAGGTGAAATCTGCAACCACACCTCGGGGGGCACCGGAGTTCCCAGAGCTCGGTCTAGGGCTCGGCGTTTGCGGGCTGTTTCCAGGCACGCCGGATCGGCGTGGACGTAGGCGCCACGGCCCGGCATCCGACCCGACGCATCCACCGCGACGCCGCCTTCCGGACGGCGGACGACACGTATCAGGTCGGCCTTGCCGGCCTCCTGCCGGCAGGCGACGCAGGTCCTAATCGGTTGCCGACGAGCCTTCCCCAACCGGTTCCACCGCCTCGCTGGGCTTGATGTCGATCCGGTAGCCGGTCAGCTTGGCCGCCAGGCGGGCGTTCTGCCCGTCCCGACCGATCGCGAGTGACAGCTGGCCCCGCGGCACCAGCACCGTCGCCGTCCGGGTGACCCTGTCGATCGAGACCTTTTCGGCTTTGGCCGGGCCGAGCGCCGCGGCGACGAAAGCCTCCGCGTCATTCGACCACGGCACGATGTCGACGTGCTCGCTGGCGAGCTCGCTGAGAATCGCGCGGTGCCGCACCCCTTTCGGCCCGACGCATGCGCCGACAGGGTCGAGGCTCGGTTCGCTTGACGACACGGCGATCTTCGTGCGTAGCCCCGGCTCTCGCGCGATGGCGCGCACCTGGACCGTGCCTGCCTTGATCTCGGGCACCTCCGCCTCCAGCAGGCGGTGCACGAACGCGCGGCCCCCGCGAGAAACGCGGACCTGCGCCTGTCTGCGGTTGTGCTCGGGCTCGAGGATCACGACCAGGACGGGACGGCCGGGATGGAGCTGCTCGCCGGGTATCTGCTCCTCGGGCGGCATCACGCCTTCCGCGCGGCCAAGGTCGATGTACACGATGCCGGATTCGATGCGGTCGACGATTCCGGTGGCCAGCTCACCTCGATGCTCGGCCACATCGCGCAGGACCTTGTCCCGCTCGAGGTCGTGGATGTGACGCAGGACGGCGTGCTTCGCCGTCTGAGCAGCCATGCGCTTGAAGTCCTCGGAGGGCAGCTCGTGCTCGACGCTCGTCCCGTCCGGATGCACGACTTTGCTTCGTACTTCCAGCGCGCCGGTCGTGGTATCCAGCCTTACCGTCACCTGGCCGGCCGGACTGAACGCCCGCGTGTAAGCAGCCGCAAGCGCGCTCTCGACGGTGTGCAGCATCTCCTCAAAAGGAATGCCGACCTCGCTGCAAAGCGCGCTCAGCGCTTCGGACAGCGTCTGTGTTGACGGCTCAGATTGCGACCGCGAGCCTGCCCGCGACAACGTCTTCCCATGCGATGTGAATGATCACCGGCGCTCTTGCTCGTGCGCCGGGCGACTGCACTGCGATGCCGGCGCCGTCGACGGCCACGAGCTGGCCCTCGACGACTGACTCGGACTCGCCGCTTCGATAGCGGATGTTGACCCGCTTGCCGTTGAACCGCTCGTAGTCGTGATGCGCGCGCAACGGGCGCTCCGCCCCCGGCGAAGACACCTCGAGGTCGTACGGACCCTGGATCAGGTTTGCATGGTCGAGCAGGGGGCCGGCGACTCTGCTGACGCGCTCGCAGTCCTCGATCGTGATCGGCTCATTGTGGTCGATGGAGATGCGGAGAGTGCGCCCCGCCTGGCCCGACTGGTCGAGCGAGTACAGCTCAAAGCCCATGTGATTGAGCGTTGGCTCGAGCAGCTCCTTGATCGACGATATTGGCCAGGTCGGCATGTCCGATGTCTTCTTCTAGCGAACGTTACCGCACCGGCTGGAGCTTCCGCCAAACAACCAGCAGCGGCGCCGCATTGAAGATCGAGCTGTAAGTGCCGGAGACGATGCCGATCATCAGCGCAAGGGCCAGGCCCTGGAGGCTTGGTCCGCCGGCGATCAGGATCGCGGCCAGGACCAGGACGACCGTGAAGCTGGTGATGATCGACCGTGCCGCGGTCTGCATGATGCTGAGGTTCACGACCTGCTCGAATGACAGGCGCTGGCTCACGCGCAGGTTCTCGCGGATCCGGTCGAACACGACGACCGTGTCGTGGACCGAAAAGCCCACGACGGTCAGTACGGCGGTCACGAAAAACGCATCGATCTCACCGATGCGCAAACCGAACACCTTGCCCAGGATCGAGAAGATGCCGGTGAGCACGAACACGTCATGCAGAAGAGCGGCGACAGCCGACCCGCCGAACTGAAAACCCGCCCGCCATCCGCCGGGCACGTTGTGGAACCAGATCGAGAGAAGGATCAGGAGTCCGGTCGCTGCGATGGCGACCGCGAGCAGCGAGAACTCGATGGTCTCGCCCGCGATCGTCCCCCCGACCTCGAGGATCTGCGCCACGGTCATCGGGCCGAGCTTGCCCTGCAGGTCGTTCTGGACATTTGTGGTCTGCGCCGCGGTCAGCGGTGGGTAGCGAAGGATGTAGCCGCCGCCCGTCGTCTGGATGACGGAGCCGTTCGCGTTTTCAGAGTCGACCGCCGCCTCCACCTGAGGCAGTGTCGGGTGATTAGCGAAGGTGACTGTCAGCTCGGTCCCTCCCGCGAAGTCGATGCCGAGCCGGAAACCATGGGTAGCCATCGAGATGATGCCCGGGACGATGATGATCAGCGAGAGGGCGAAGAACAGGTTGCGCCGGCCGATGATGTTGAGCCGGCGGACCTTTGGCGGCTTTACAGGTTCTGCCTCTTTGTCTGGCACCTTGGCAGGCCCTTCGGGAACGATGTCAGCAGCCTGCTCCTCCGCCTTGACGTCAGACAGTTCGGACACGGTCGACCCCCAGCAGGCTCGCACGCCGGAAGCGGCTGGAGATCAGCACGATCGCGAGCAGGTTGTGAGTCACCACGATTGCCGAGACGAGGCTGACCAGGACGCCGATCGCGAGCGTGAGCGCGAATCCCTTGACCGCCGACGGCCCGACGAAACCGAGGATCGCGCACGTCCACAACGTCGAGCCGTTGGAGTTCCAGATCGCCGGCCACGCACGGCGCACGGCCGCATCTACGGCGGCGGCTATGGTTCGCCCGGCGCGTATCTCTTCTTTGAAGCGCTCGAAGATCAGGACATTGGCGTCGACCGCCATACCGACGGACAGGATGAAGCCCGTGATGCCCGCGAGGGTCAACGTCACCGGGATGAACTTGAAGAGCGCGAGCACCACGCCTGCGTAGAAGAGCAGCGCCAGGCTCGCGAGCAGGCCGGGGATGCGGTAGTACAGGATCATGAAAAGCACCACGATCGACAGGCCGAGCAGCCCGGCCGCCAGGCTCAGCTTCACCGCTTCGGCACCGAGCGTCGCACTGACCTGCGTGACGTCGAGCGCGACCAGGTCGACGGGCAGCGAGCCCGAGTTGATGCCAGTCGCGAGGTCGTTGGCGCTCTGCTGGGTGAACGAGCCCGAGATCGTGGCGTTGCCGCCGGGGATCTCCTGGATGGTGATGGGGTCGGTCAGGAACTTGCCGCAGACGGTGCCGGCTGCCTGGGTGGCGAGGCAGCCGGGATCGTAGGGCGCCGTGACCTTGCCGGCGTAAGAAGGGTCCTCCCAGTTGTCGATGTCCTGCTGGGTCAGGTCAAGCCAGATGGTGAGGTGTCGCTGCGGGCAGTTGGCGGTCGCGGAGGTGTTGACGTCACCGGGACAGGCCGCGACGTTGTCGCGCGTCAGGTTGTCGAATAGCGTCGCCCCGCGGGATGTGAACCCGATGTTCACCACCCAGCTGACGCCCGTGGTGTCGATCGTGGCGCTCGCGCTGTTGATGTCATCTCCGGTCAAGCCCGTGAGCTGAGGTTTATAGCCCGGTTCGGGACCACCCGTGACCTTGGCGTCGGGGACCCACTTCGTATAGACCAGCTTGGACACGGCGCCGATTGTTTTCTGGGCCTGCGCGGCGGTGACGCCGGCGAGGTCCACGGTGATGCGGTTGTAGTCGGTCCCGGCGCCGCGAATCTCGGGCTCATTGACCCCCAACGCGTTGACGCGCTTGTTGATGACCGCGATCGTCCTCTGCTGGACGTCAGCCCGGCTCTGGCCGGCCGGAAAGTTGGTGAGCTGATAGTCGATGTGCGTGCCTCCCGCCAGGTCCAGGCCCTTGTGGAAGTAAAGCTGCCAGCCGCCGAAGTTGGGCGGCAGCCCCGCTACGTCACCCGTCAGCGGGAGGTGGTTGGCGATGCGGTAGACATAGCCGGCGCCGTCGATGAACAGCGAGAAGACCAGAACTGCGGCGATGATGAGGCGGATCGGGCCGCTGAGGACTATGTGCACGGCAGCCGATCAGTGTACGTACTACCCATCTACCGCTGCCTGAAGACGAGGTTGAGGACGACCGTCAGAACGACGGACAGCACGATGCTCGTCGCGATTGGGATATAGACCGTGACGCTGCCGCTCCGGAACGTGAAATCGCCGGGGAGATGGAGCCGGCCGAAGAGCATCAGCGCGCCACCGACGATCACGAGGACCACGCCGAAGAAGAGGACCATCCTCCCCACATCAGCCATACGCTAATTAAACATCCCCTACCTTTCCCGGCCTGAAATCGCAACCACTGGGGTCCCCGCGGCTTGCCGCGGGAGGCGGTTTCAGGCCGAAGCGACGATGGCGCCGGTTGGCGTGGGTCTCGCGGGCCCCGGGCCAACACACCGACGTGATGAGGGATCCCGGCGGGCTTCAGTAACGGCGTGCCGCAGGGCCAGCGGCGCCATCCTAGCGCCTTACAGTAATCGCGTCTGCTGGGATTCGGCTT
>VBII01000012.1 GCA_005887735.1 Chloroflexota bacterium | reverse complement strand
TGGCACGTCACGGCGATGCGGTCGCCTTCGAGCTCCAGCGCGTCGATGTCCTCGGGGTCCTGGACGAGGTACACCCTGCCCGGCGCCTCCCCCACGACACCCTCGGGCTCGGGATGGCCTTTGCGGCCGATGTACACCACCTCGTACCCCTTGCGCGCCAGGTCGGCAACCAGCTCATGCGTGCGAACCACATCGGAGCATGTTGCGTCGACTGGGGTCAGGCCGAGCTCCACCGCACGCTGCTTGACCTGCGGAGACACGCCGTGCGCGGTGAAGATGACGGTGCCTTCCTTGATGTGCTCCAGGCCGGCCAGCCGGTTCGGCTGGTCGACCAGCTCGATGCCCTGGCGCTGCAGGTCATCGGTGGCGTGCGTGTTGTGGACCAGCATTCCTAGCATGTGCACCGGACCGTGCGTCTCTTCGCGCACGCGCTTGGCGATGCGGAACGCGTCCACCACGCCGTGGCAGTAACCCCGCGGCGTGATCTTCAGGACCTGCATGGCGATCCGAGTCTACGAGACCGCCTCTAGTGGATCCCCGCGAACAGGTCCGGCTCGGGCAGGTCTGAACCAGCTTTACCCCGCACGAGCTGGAAATATTCGGTCCCGAAGGCCAGCTCGTAGATCTGGCTCGCCATCGTCGTAAACCACGAGTTCGGATCGTTCTGGCTGACGTGCGCCGCGAAGGCCTGGCGCTTGCGCTCGACGTAGTCATGCACGTCGACCCGAGTCGTCACGAGCTCGTCGGGCGTGCCCTCGAAGCGCATGCTCGGGTTTTGCATCCGCCGCGCCTCTTCCGGCATCTGCTTCATGAACTCTTCCATCCCGGAGCGTGGGATCGCCGTGTAATACAGCTTCTTGGCCGGCAGTCCCTCGCGCTCGAGGATGTCGAGGGCGGCGTTCGCCACGAAGTGCGCCTTGATGTGATCGGGATGGCCGTACACCCCGTCTTCCGCATATGTCACGACGATGTCCGGCCGCTCCTCGCGCATGAACACCGCGAGCTTGCCGGCCGCCTCGCCGAGGTCGGCCTGGTGGAAAGAGCGCGGGTCTTTGTTGTCGGGAGTGTCCACCATGCCGGAATCGCGATAGCCGAGAAACTCCTGCCGGTCCACGCCGAGGATCTCGCCGGCCGCCCTGAGCTCTTCGGTCCTGATCTCGCCGAGGTGCGGGCGCGCTTTCGCTTCGTCCATGTTGTAGATCTCGCCCGCCTCGCCACGCGTCGCGGTGATCAGGACAACCCGATGGCCGTGCGACTTCGCCTTCATCATCACGCCGCCGGTGGAGATCGCCTCGTCGTCAGGGTGAGCGTGCACCAGTAGAAGCGTTCCCACTATTGGAGCAACACTTCGGCCAGCTGTTGAATTCCGCCGTGGCCGGGGCCGGGGATGGTGCGGTCCGCCGCGGCGACCACTTCCGGCGGCGACCCCTCGACGGCAATCCCCAGGCCGGCCCACGCGATCATGGAGGCGTCGTTCCGGCCGTCGCCGACCGCCACCACCTCGCTCTGCGCAACGCCCAGGCGCTCAGAGAGGAAGCGCAGCGCGGAAGCCTTGTCGCTCTCGACGCTGGTGAACTCGACGTACTCGGGCACAGATGTCGCGGCGTTGAGCCTGCCCGTCCAGCGGCGTCGAACGTCAGGCAACAGCGCCTCCGCCCTTTCAGCCGTCGTCACGATGACCAGCTTGGGCGTGGTCGGGCCCATCGCGCCATCCAGGTCAGCCACGACGTGGATCGCCATACCGGCATGGTCCGCGTACTGGTGCGCCTCATGCCGGTCGCGCTCCACGATCAGCTGGTCATCTCGGTATGCCTGGACGTGAAGGTCTCGCTCGCGCGCGTAGCGGATCACCTCCATCGCCAACGCATGCTCGACGCCGTGATCGAGCAGAACTCCGCCGTCCATCGTGCGGACCTCGGCGCCCTGGTAGCAGACGATCGGACCACCCAGGCCGAGCCGCTTCGCCCAGGGCACGGCGCCGGGAAAAGGCCGGCCGGTGCACGCGACGACGGTTACGCCGGCTGTCACGATGTGGCCCAACGCTTCGACGTCGCGCGGGTCGAGGTTCAGGTGCATGTCCAGGATCGTGCCGTCCAGGTCCAGCGCCAACAGCTTGTATCGCGTTGCTAGAGCTATCGCTTGGCCTCGGGGTTGACCAGGTTCGGCGGACGGCCTCCGCGCACGGCCGTCGCCATGTTGCGCGCGGCCATGGCGGACATCTCGGAGCGGGTTCGCACCGTGGCGCTGGCGATGTGCGGGGCGAGCACGACGTTGGGCATCGGGATCAGATGAGGATGAATCGCAGGTTCGCGTTCGTAGACGTCAAGGCCCGCACCGGCAAGCTTGCGCGCTCTCAAGGCTTCGACCAGCGCGGCCTCGTCGATGACCGGCCCCCGCGAGGTGTTGATGACGATCGCGTTTCTCTTCATCGAGTTGAACTGCGCGGTGCTGAGGAGGTGCAGCGTCTCCTTGGTCAGCGGCACGTGGACCGAGATGAAGTCCGACTCGGCGATCAGCCGATCGAGGCTCGAGCGCGTGGCGTTCAGCTGCTGCTCGGCCTCTGGCGGGAGCGGCTGCGGATCGTAGTAAAGGACCCGCATGTTGAAGCCCTTCGCGCGGTGAGCGACGCCTCGGCCGATCCGCCCGATGCCGATGATGCCCAGGGTCGCGCCGTACACGTCCTGGCCCAGCATCATGTCGATCGCCCAACCGCGGAAGTTCCCGCTGCGCGTGAAGTTGTCCGCCTCGACGACCCGGCGGGCGGTCGCCATCAGGAGGGTGAACGCGAAATCGGCCGTCGCGTCATCGAGAACTCCTGGCGTGTTGGTGACCATCACCTTGCGCGCGGTGGCTGCCGCGAGGTCGATGTTGTCGAAGCCGACCGCGACATTGCTCACGCACTTGAGGCCGGGGCTCGAGAGCACCGAATCGCGAATCGGGTCCATCAGCTGGCTCACGATCCCGACGCAGCCCTCCGCGGCCTGGCGGATGTTCGCCTCGTCGAGCGGGCGCTCGGGCGGATAGGAGATCACTTCGGCCGCTTCGGCGAGGATGGCGGGGCCTGGGTCCAGGATCGGATGCATCACCAGGACTCGGGGCCGCCCGCCCGTGATCACGGCCGGAGACCTCGTCGAGAGATTCGGTGCACAGGTGGCCCAGATGCTAGGCGCGGGCGAGCACCGGAGCGAGCGCATCCGTCGATGCGTGCGTGAGGAGCGCACACCTCTGGGGTCCCCATGCCGAAGGCATGGGAGGCAGTGGGCCGCATGGGCGCCGAAGATCCAGCGAGGGGCTCCGGCCGGGATCGCGGGCTCATGGATTCAGTCCCAGCTCCTGTGCGATCGGCTTCAGGGCATCGCGGACGATCTCCACGTGCTCGTCGAAGGGTATACCGAGTTGCTCCGCACCGGCGATCAGCTCTTCGCGATGGACCCCTCGAGCGAAGGCCTTGTCTTTCATCTTTTTGCGCACGGTGCTGGGCTCGACCGCGCTCAACGACTTGTCCGGCTTGACGAGCGCGCACGCGATGATGAACCCGCACATCTCGTCGACCGCGTAGAGCGCCTTGCGCGGGTTGGTGTCGCGGGGCACGTTCAGGTAGTCGGCGTGCGAAGCGATGTCGCCGAGGATGTCTTCCGGCCAGCCCTTCTCGCGCAGCATCTCGATGCCGCGCATCGGGTGGAGCTCGGCGGTCGGCCCTGACTCGTAGTCCCAGTCATGGATCAGCCCCAGGACCGCCCAACGATCCTCGTCCTCACCGAAACGTCGGGCGTAGGCGCGGATCGCCGCCTCGACGCTGCGCATGTGACGGCGGAGCTGGTCCGATTTCGTCATCGAGGTGACGAGCTCCCACGTTTCTTCGCGCGACGGTGTCAGCTCACTATCTCCTTGAGCGCTGCCAGCAAACTCTCCTGCTGTTCGCGGGTTCCGACCGTGATGCGGATCCAGCCCGCGATCGGCTCACGATCGTAATGGCGGACCAGGATCTTGCGCTCGCGCAGCCCCGCCACGACCTCGGCCGCAGGCTTCGGCGGCTTTGCAAAAACGAAATTCGCCGACGAGGGCACGAGGTCAAAACCCAGGTCGGCCAGCGCGCCAGCCAGGTTGCCTCGATTCTTGACGACCTCCGAGACGAGATTGCGATGGTGCTCCTCATCCTCGATCGCAGCGACCGCGGCGGCTATGGCGAGCCGGTCGACGTTGTACGAGTCCTTGACCGAGTCGATGGCCTCGATCAGGTCGGCCGGGCCCAGCGCGAAGCCGATACGCAGGCCGGCAAGCCCGTATGACTTGGAGAAGGTCCGGAGCAGCAGCACGTTTTCGTGATGCTCGAGCAGCGGTAGACACGAATGCGGCGCAAAGTCCACATAGGCCTCATCGATCGCGACGATGCCCGAAGATGCGCCGACCACCGCCTCGACCTCCTGGGTCACAAAGAACGCGCCGGTCGGTGAGTTGGGGTTGGCGATGAGCTTCAGCGAGGCGGGGTCGGGAGCGAGGCTTGGCGGCAGCTCCCATGGAAGCTCGGTCGGATGTGGTGACGGCGTCGCCTCATGGATGCGGCATAACGGCTCGAACAAGGGATACGTGGGCGTCGGAAATGCGACGCGGTCGCCTGCATCCACGAAGGCCCGAAAGCACAGATCGATGAGCTCGTCGCCGCCGTTGCCCACGGTGACCTGCGCAGGATCGAGCCCAAATCGGCGCGCGATGGCCTCGCGCGCAGACGCCGCGGTCGGACTGGGGTAGAGCCGAAGCGAGTCGTTGGCCGCCGCCTTGATCGCCTCGATCACCCTTGGCGAAGGAGGCAGCGGCGACTCGTTGGTGTTGAGCTTGACCCAGCCCTCACCGTCCGGCGGCTGCTCGCCAGGCATGTACGGCCGGAAACCCTGGAGGGACTTTCTTACGAGGCTTTTCGACATTCGAGGAGAAAAGTCTCAAAGGCAAGACGCGGGCTGACATTTTGCTCGAGGTACCCGAGCGTGTCGTAGGAGAGCTCGAGCAGCCGCGCCCACCGGCCCTTCTCGCGGCCGCGGGCGGACAGCATCCGGCGCCGGAGCTCGATCTGCCAGCTAGCGATCGCAAACAGGGCGGGGTCTTCCTCATCGCCTTCGCTGCGCCGCCAGCCCATCTGCTCTGAATCCAGCTGAGCCGCAACATGGAGGGGCACATCGGCGGGCGCGCCGAAGACCTCCTCCAGCCGGCGCGTCCACGCGTGGTGCAGCTCGATCACGCTGTCGTCGCGCGCCCTCCGCAGCGCCCAGCCAGGCCGCCCGCCCGAGAGCTCGGCGAGCAACCTTGCGCGGGCCGCCTCCAGACCGTGCCCGATCAGCAGCTTCTCGATCTCTGGCGCGGGCACCGGGTGGAAGAACAAACGCTGGCATCGCGAGACCACTGTCGGCAGCACGACGAACGGGTTGAGGCTCGGCGTGGTCAGGACGATGACACGATTGGGATGCGGTTCCTCCAGCGTCTTGAGCAGCACACCCTGGTCCTGGTCGCGCAGCCTGCCGACGTTGACCACGACCGCGACCCTGCGCACTCCGACCGCCGGCTTCAGGTTGAGGAATGCCTGCAGCGAAAGCTCGTGAAACTCAGGTGGCTTGTCCGGCAGCAGGCGGATCTCGTTGATCGACAGCGGCTTGATCCGATCGTCCTCCCAGTAGTCGGGGTGCCTTGTCAGCGGCGCCTGCGGGAGCAGCGCCGATGCGAGGGCGCGCGCAGCGGTCGACTTGCCCAGGCCCGCTTCGCCGACGAACAGGTAGGCGTGCGCGAGACGTTCTGTTCGGAGCTGCGAGCGCAGCTGGTCCAGCGCCTGCGAGTTTCCGATGACGCCGTCAAATGGGTCCGACCCGGACAATTCCCCAGACAACTCCACAGACAAAAGGTATCGCCGGTCCTCCAGCGGGTGCGCCTTACCCTTCAAACATGGCCTCGCACGACTCCTCGGCGGCCCCTCTCGCCGGCCGCACGCTGCTGGTCACCGGCGCATCGAGCGGCACGGGACTGGCTGGTGTGCTGGCCTGGCACCGGCTCGGCGCCGAGATCCTCGTCGGATCACGCAGCGCGGCGAGCTGTGCTGATGTGGCGGACCGCATGGGTAATGTTCGTGTGCATCCGTTCGTGGCAGATCTCGGCGACCCAGCTGGCATCGACGTCGCAATCGACAACCTCGAGGGTTCGGGCAACACCCCGACCGACATCCTGCATTTCGCAGCGGGTGGCCTGGAACCGATCCTGCGGCCACTCCTGCGGCTCACCGCGGGGCTGAGGCGAATCGCTCCGTCCCAGGGGCGCGACCAGGCCCTCGTGGATGGCCGGGCTGAGATGGAGCGGCTCGTCGCCGCGCCTCGGGCCAACCATGCACGACGGAGGCCGGATCATCCTCTTCGCGAGCGTTTGGTCGGAAATGGCGGGCGCCGGCTGCCCGGCCTACTACAGCTCGGTGGCCGACAGCAAGACGCGCCTCGAGCGGTGGCTCGACACAGAGGCGAGGCAGTGGGCGCCCAGGAAGATCGCCGCCACCGTCGTGGTGGCGCACGTCATAAGCGACACGAGCACGGGAAGGCTGATCGACCGGAACATCGCGCCACTGATGACGCCGGAAGACCAGTCCGCCTTTCGGGCCGCTTATGTGACCACGGAGGAGACCATCAGCGCGGTGACCCGGCTTCTGCTGGGACCGCCAGGCCCGACAGGGATTCTGCGCCGGGTCTACCAGGTGGGGTCCGACGAGCTCACCGACGCCATCGCTCCCGAGGTTCGGGCGGTGGCGTCACGGGTCCCCCTGTAGGCGGCCGCGAGGAGGCTGCAGCGACGCCTCGGCGGCCAGGCGCGCACCCGATTCCTCCCGCTCCCTGGCGAGTCGCTGGGCGCGGCCCTGCAACCAGACTTCGCGGATGCGCTGCAAAGCGGTGATGTTCGTGATGATGGCGAGCAAGAAGACGACGCCGTACAGCACCGGGCCGCCGATCAGCAGCCCGATCACGGTCACGACGACTCGTTCCGGCCGCGCAAACAGGCCTGTCTCGCAGGTAAAGCCCAGGCTTTGGGCCCGCGCACGCACATAGCTGACGAGGAATGAGCCGGCCAGCGCCGCCATCGTCGCCAGGACAAGCCATCGCTGCAGTGGGCCGTCGACGGTCACGAAGTACGCTGCGAGGCCGAGGTAGATCGCCCCTTCTGAATAGCGGTCGAGGGTCGAGTCCAGAAACGCGCCATAGGGGTAACCCGCCTTGGTCGAGCGCGCCAGTGCGCCGTCGAGGATGTCGCATGTGCCGGCGAAGATCAACACCACCCCGGCCCACCGCAACTGTCCGAATGCAGCCAGGCCCGCGGCGAGAAAAGTCAGCGCCACGCCGACGACGGTGATCTGGTTCGGCGTCAACGGCGTCCGTCCGAGGGCGGACATCAGCGCTTCGGCCCGGCGCCGCACCCACGCCTCAAACCGCGTTGTGAACACGTGACACCTCCAATGCCACCGCGGGTTGCGCGGCGAGCGCCTTGCGCGCTTCCTGATAGACACCGACGATCTCGGACGCGACCACGTCCCACGAATACCTCCGGGCCTTGTGGAGCGCGTAGTCGGACAGCCGGCGTCGCAGCTCCGCGTCGCGGGCGAGGATCACGAGCGATGCCGCCAGCTCACGCCAGTTCTTTGGGGGCACTGTGATGCTGTCCTTCCCGGATTCGAGGACCGACATGTAGCCGGGCACCTCCGTAGCGACCACCGGAAGGCCGCTTGCGAGCGCCTCGAGTAGCACGATGCCGAAGCTTTCGGCTCCGGTCGCCGGCGCGCAGAAGATGTCGGCGCTGGTGTAGTACCTCGGCTTCACGGTTTCAGGCACGTAACCGGCCATCAACACGTTGGACAGCCTATGGCGCGCGATGTACGCCTCGGCTCGGCCGCGCAGGGGGCCGTCGCCGACGATGATCAATCGCGCGTGCGGGATGCGCGTGGTGATGGCCCGATACGCGCGCAGCAGGTCGCCGAGTCCCTTGCGCTTCTCCAGCCGGCCGACGAAGAGGATGTTCAGGTTGTCGTCTCGCAGATGGCGGATGGGAGTGACGTCAGGGTTGTAGACATCGAGGTCGATGCCGTTCGGAATCACGCGCACTGGAAAGTCCGGGAAGTAACGGTTCACAAAGGCGCGCGCGGGCTCGCTTACAGCAATTGCGCGATGCAGGTGACCGAGATACGGCTGCAGCAAGGGCCGTCCGTAGTAGTACCCGACGTTCGAACGCGCGTACGCGTGAAAGGTCCCCACGTTGGCAGTCGTCGACATCCGAAGCATGGTCATGGGCAGCGCGGGCATGAGCGGCTCATGGAAATGAAGGACGTCGAAGCGCTCGTCGGCAACGATGGCTGCGACCTGGTTCGCAAGGTGAAAGCTCAGCGTGATGCGGGCGACCGAGTCGTTGGCCGGGACGGCGATGGGGGTGCCGATGCGGTAGAAACGCGCCTTGTCGAATCCGACATCCGCGCGACTCGACGGCGCGAAGATTCGCGCCTCGTGCCCGGTCTCGGTCAGACGCCGGGCCAGCTGGCGGACGTGGTCGTTCACGCCGCCCGGCGACGCGAAGTCGTAAGGGGAAACCAACCCAACCCTCATGAAGATGCCCAACGTCGTTTCCAGGCCGGATTTACTCCGGCCGTCACCCACGCGTACCCCTTCCAAACGCCTGCCAGTCGTGGTCTGTGGAGGGGGGCACGTGGGGGGATCCTGATCCCCCCACGCCTTTTCACGGGGATCCCGCCCAGATGCGATGCGGCACGTGCCACTGCTCGGGGTGGTGCTGGATGAACTGCTCGATGCGGCGCAACAAGGCCTGGGTCGCCTTGACCTGGTCGGCTCGGGGATTGCCCGTGGACTCGGCGAAGATCAAAGGCGCGACTTCGACCTGGTACGTGTCGTCCGGCAACCTGTAGACGCACACCGGAAACAGTGGCGTCCCCAACCGCAGGGCGATGGCCGCGGGACCGAGCGGGATGGGGGCAAGCTTGCCGAAAAAAGGCATCAGATAGCCCGTGCCCGTGATGTCGCGGTCGATCGCGGTGATCACCATCTCCTGGTCTCGCAACGCATCGAGCACTTTGCGGATGCCGCCGTAGTCGAGCGTCAGCACGCTGATCCCCAGGCGCGCTCTCGTGTCCCGGTACCACTCGAACAGGGGGCGCGGCTCCAGCTCCTCGGCGAAAAAGCTCACCGGCGCAAGCGTCGCCGACCAGATCGCTGCGGCGACCTCGTACGAGCCCATGTGGCAGGAGACGACGAGAACTCCACGGCCGTGGGCTCGCGCCTGCTCGAGGTACTCCCAGCCGTCCACCTTGAGGCGCGGGCGCATCGCCTCGACCCGCGCCAGCGGAAGCTGCATCAAGTCCGCGTAGGCCTTGGCATGGTTGCGAAAGTTGAGCCAGGAGATGCGACGGAGCTCATTGCGATCGTTGGCCAGCTCGGGACACGCGATCTTGAGGTTGAACTCCAGCCGCGGACGTGCGAGGGGCGAAAACCACCAGGCGAAGCGCGCCGCGAACACCGCGAGCGCGTAAGCCCAGGGCCGCGGCATGTGCTGCACGATCGACTGCACGGCCTTGAAGCCGCGGTACTGAACCGCTGTGATCGCTCGCGAAAGGCGATAGCGCCACAACTAGCTGAACATGGGGCGAAAGGCGTACCACTGATCGGGACGCTCCTTTATGAAGTCTTCGAAGCAATCGATGATCCTCTGGGTCAGGCTTTCCTTGGTGTCGGAGGGCGACCAAGCCAGCGGTTGATGCACGTGGCCGTGGTACTTGCCGTCCCCGATCCCGTATACAAACGTCGGGACGAGCGCGGCGCCTGTCTTCAATGCGAAAGCAGCGGGGCCGCTGGGAACCACGGCCCGGCGACCGAAGAAGCGCACAGTCACTCCCGGACCTTGTTCCAGATCGCACAGCAGCGCGACCATTCGGTTGGCCGCGAGGGCGGCCATGATCGATCTCACAGCCGACCGGCCGAGCGGGATGACGTCCATGCCCAGCCTGCGGCGCGCGCCGACCACTGCCTCATCGAGCGAACCCGGAAAGCGCTCCGCCACCGCACTGATCGGGTAGCCCTGCACCGAGGCAAACGCGGCGGCCATGTCCCAGGAGCCCATGTGCGGCAGGGCTAGGATCAGGCCGCGTCCAGCGGAAAGGCTCACATCCAGGTGGTGCAGGCCGTCCACAGACATCCGCGCATTGATGTCCTCCGGCGAGAGGTCGTCCATCAAGAGAAAGTCCATCAGCATCCGCCCGTAGTTCTGGAAGGCCCGTTTGGCGACTTGCGCCGCGCGCGGGTCGGACGAGTCGACGCCGAGCACCGTCGCGTAGTTGTCGAGGGCGGCGCGGCGCTGGGCCGCGCTCAGCCAGAACCACGCCGTCCCGCCGGGCGTTGCGGCGGCATGCCGCAGTCCGGCGGGAACAGCGCGGAGCACCCGCGCGCTTGCCCGGTAGCTAGCGCCGAGCAGGCGCGGCCGGCTTCGCGCGGGCGACGCGGCGGTCGCGCCCGTCGCGCCCATTGACGCCCGCCTTATCACCTTCGATGAACTCCTCGACCAGCCTCCTGGCCTCGTTGTCGCTGTACTGGACCGGGGGCGACTTCATGAAGTACGAGCTCGGCGACTCCAGCGCGCCGCCGATGCCGCGGTCCAGAGCCAGCTTGGCGCAGCGCACGGCGTCGATCACGATGCCCGCCGAGTTCGGCGAGTCGACGACCTCGAGCTTCAGCTCCACGTTCAGCGGGACGTCGCCGAACGAGCGGCCCTCGAGCCGGATGTACGCCCATTTGCGATCGCTGAGCCATGGCACGTAGTCCGACGGCCCGATGTGGACGTTGTCCGCGCCGATGTCGTAGTCGAGCTGCGATGTGACCGAGCGCGTCTTGGAGATCTTCTTCGACATGAGGCGGTCACGCTCCAGCATGTTCAAGAAGTCGGTGTTGCCACCGAAGTTGAGCTGGTAGGTGCGCTCCAGCTTCACGCCACGGTCTCGGAAAAGCCTCGTCAGCACGCGGTGGATGATGGTGGCGCCTACCTGCGACTTGATGTCGTCGCCGATGATCGGCAGGTTCTTGTCCAGAAAGCGCTTCTGCCAGTAGGGCTCGCGGGCGATGAAGACCGGGATGCAGTTGACAAACCCGACGCCGGCGGTGAGCGCCTGCTCCACGTACCACTTCGTGGCCTCTTCCGAGCCGACCGGCAGGTAGCTCACGACCACGTCGGCTTTGGTCTTCTTCAAGATCCCGACCACGTCGGAAGTCTCGCCAGGCGCCTTCTGCACCACGTCGGCGAGATATTTGCCGATTCCGTCGTGGGTCATGCCTCGCTGGACCTTCACACCGATGCGTGGCACGTCGGAGAACTTCACAGTGTTGTTGGGCTTGGTGAAGATCGCTTCGGAAAGGTCGAGGCCCACCTTGTTCTTGTCGATGTCGAAGGCGGCGACAAACTCGATATCGCGGATGTGATAGCCGCCGAGGTCGACATGCATGAGTCCCGGGACCGAGGCCTTCGGCGACGCGTTGCGGTAGTAGTGCACGCCCTGGACCAACGAAGAGGCGCAGTTGCCTACCCCCACGACGGCCACGCGAACTTTCTTGTCTTTACTGTTCCGTTGGCCGTTGCGATGGCCGTTCCTCTGATTGGCGCTCATGCGCCCACCTCCTCGCGAACTTTCACTCTGGATGACATGCCGAGCATCTGGTCCAGGCGCTCGCGAAAGCGCCGGATGTTCTCCACGTCGAGCGAGCAGTAGACCTGCCGGCCGTCGCGCCGGGTCCTGATCACCCCGCCGACGCGCAGCATCCGCAGGTGCCAGGAGATGCGCGGCTGGCTCATGTGGAGGTGCTCGGCAAGGTCGTTGACGTTCTCCTCGCCGGCCTGGGCGAGGCGCTCCAGGATGCGCAGACGCGTCGGGTTGGCGAAGGCCAGGAAGTGGTCCGGAAGCTCGTTCCGCGGGTTCTGGAGAAACATAAAGGTTGCTTTATGTACGAGTATACATAAAGGCTGGCTTATATATCAGGAGGCTGGGTCCGGCGCGATTTGATCGACTAGGAGCGGCGCACCAGGTCGAGGAACTCGGCTCGGGTGCGCGGGTCGCGGCGGAAGGTGCCGAGCATGCACGAGGTCATCATGTGGCCGCCCGGCGTCTCGACCCCCCGCATCTCCATGCACAGGTGGCGCGCCTCCACGACGACACCGACACCCCTGGGGGCGAGCGCCTCGTTGAGCGCCTCGGCGATCTGCCTGGTCAGCTGCTCCTGGAGCTGCAGGCGGTGCGAGAAGACCTCGACGAGGCGCGGGATCTTGCTCAAACCGACGATCTTGCCCTTGGGCAGATAACCCACGTGGACGTTCCCGAAGAACGGCAGCATGTGGTGCTCGCACAGACTGTAGAAGTTGATGTCCTTGACCACGACCATCTCGTCGTAGTCCTGGTCGAAGATCGCGTCGGCGATCACGTCCTCGGGACGCACGCCGTAGCCGTCGGTCAGCTCGCGCAGCGCGCGCGCCACCCGGTCAGGCGTGGCCTTCAGACCCTGACGCTCCGTGTCTTCGCCGAGCTCGACAAGCAGCGATTCGACAAGGTCTGCGATCGGGTCGCCGGGCTTCGGCTTCGGTGTGGCCACTGTTGCTCACACAATTTACGTGGTGGATGCGCTCGCGGCGGCCCAGGCCCTGTCCGAAATCGGCTATCTGCTTCGCCAGGACCCGAAGGAAGTCTTCCGCGCCAAGGCATTTTCAATGGCGGCCTGGTCGCTCGCCCTCCAGCGGCCCGACCTCGATGACCTGCACCGCGAAGGCAAGCTGACATCGCTCGAGGGGGTGGGCGCGGGCATCGCCAAGGTGCTCACCGAGCTCGTCGAAACGGGCCAGAGCCGCTACCTGGCGCGACTCCGCGAGGAGACGAAGCAGCCCGCGCAGAACGACGAATCCGAGCTCGATTTCGAGAGCTATCAGGGCGACATCCATTCGCATAGCGAATGGAGCGATGGCCGGGCGACGATGCTGGAGATGGCGGAGAGCGCAAGGGCCCTCGGCTACCGCTACCTCGGCATCACCGACCACTCGCCACGAATCAAGGTCGTGCACGGGCTGGACGCCGAGCGCCTGGTCGCGCAAGCGCGGGAGATGGCGCACGTGCAGTCGCAAGTCGAAGGGCTCACCTTGCTGCAAGGCATCGAGGTCGACATCCTCGAAGACGGCGCGCTCGACCTGCCGGATGCCGTTCTCGAGATCCTCGACGTGGTGATCGCCTCACCGCACGTCAAGCTGCGGCAGGAGCCTGCCGCGATGACAGAGCGGATGCTTCGCGCCGCGGCCCATCCGCATGTCGATGTGATCGGCCATCCGACCGGCCGCCGGCCGGGATCCAGGGAGGGCGCGACGTACGACTTCGAGGCGGTGTTCAAGGTGGCGGCGAAGAATGGCGTCGCGCTGGAGATCGATTGCGACCCCGCGCGGATGGACCTCTCGCCGGAGATGGCTCGCCTCGCTTACGAGTGCGGATGCAATTTCGTGGTCGACGCCGACGCACATTCGCCGGCTGAATTCGCCTATGTCCCGATGGGGCTGTGGATGGCCCGTCGGGCCGGGATCCCGCAGGACCGCATCCTCAACTTCCGGCCGCTCGATGAGCTGACAGCCGCGCTCGATTAGGTTTCCGCACGTCAGGCGTCAGCCGTGCGTCATCGGGCTCCGAATTGCGCTCGTCCGGCGTCAGCCGTGCGGAATTCGCGTGACGGGGCGGCTTACGATCAGCAAGCGATGACTCAGATCGGGATCATGATCGAGGGCCAGGAGGGGTTGAGCTGGGAGCGCTGGCGGCACATCTGCCAGGACACCGACACGCTCGGCTTCGCGTCGCTCCGGCGGAGCGACCACCTGATCTCCCTCATGTCTTCGCCAGACCGGGAATGCGTCGAATGCTGGACCTCGCTCGCCCTCGCCGCGGAATGGACGAAGAGGATCGAATTCGGTCCGATGGTCAGCCCGATGACGTTTCGGCTGCCCGGCGTCCTGGCGAAGGTCGCCGCCTCGGTCGATGCCCTTTCGGGCGGGCGCCTGATCCTCGGAGTCGGCGCCGGCTGGAACGAGAACGAGCACCGAGTGTTCGACATCCCGTTCTACACGGAGCGGGAGCGGTTTGAGCGGCTCGACGCCGGCATCAAGACGATGCGCGAGATCTGGGAGACGACCTATCCCAAGCCGGGCCGCAATCCGCTTCCCCTTCTACTCGGAGGCAAAGGCGTCAAGCGCACGCTTCCGCTGGTGGCGCGCGAAGCGACGGAGTGGAATCTCTCGCGACTCGATGCCGAGATGTTCCGGCAGAGGCGCGAGGTGCTCGAGCAGTGCTGCCGCGAAATCGGCCGCGATCCCGCCACCATCCGGCGCTCGGTGATGACGACCTACATCATCGGTCGCGATCGGGAAGAGCTTCGGGACCGCGCCCTCAAGCTGCGCGAGGTCATCCCTTCTTTGAAAGAGCTCGACGCCGAGCAAGTCCTCGAGAAGATGCGACAGCAGGCCTTTGTCGGGACTCCTGAAGAGATCGCCGAGCAGATGCGCGAGCACGCAAAGCTGGGCGTCGACCTCTTCATGCTTCAGCACTTCGTGCTCGACGACCGCGACGCGCTGGAGCTGATTGCGAAAGAAATCCTTCCCGCTGTGGCCTAACGTAAGCCCGTGGATTTCGAGCTGAGTCCGACCGAGAAGGGGTTTCGGGATGAGGTCCGGGCGTGGCTGAAGGCCAACGCGCCTCGCGACACGGATGGGGGCGGCGACATGAAGGCCTTCGTCGACAGCCGGCGGGCGTGGCAGGCCAAGCTCTACGGCGCGGGTTACGTCGGCCTCACCTGGCCCGAGGAATACGGCGGCCGCGGGCGCAGCTTCATGGACCAGCTGATTCTCAACGACGAGATGATCCTGGCCCATGCTCCCGATCCGATCAACGTCATCGGCCTGGGCATGGGGGGACCGGTGGTCATCGCGCACGGAACCGAGGAGCAGAAGAAGCGGTACCTTCCGCCGCTTCTGTCCGCGGAGGAGATCTGGTGCCAGGGCTTCAGCGAGCCGAACGCCGGCAGCGACCTGTCAGGGCTGCAGACGCGGGCCGACGACAAAGGCGACCATTACGTCGTCAACGGCCAGAAGGTCTGGACGACGCTCGCCCATGTCGCCAGGTGGTGCATGCTCCTCGCCCGCGAGCGCAAAGAAGCCAATCCGCGCGAGGGGCTGACCTACCTGCTGGTCGACATGCAGAGCCCCGGCATCGAGGTCCGCCCGCTGGTCCAGATCACGGGTGACGCCGAGTTCAACGAGATCTTCTTCAAGGACGTGGAGGTGCCGAAGTCTCAGATCCTCGGCGAAGCGGGCAAGGGTTGGGCCGTCGCCATGACAACGCTGCTCCACGAACGCGGTACCCTCGGCCTGGCCCTTGCCACACGGGCGCAGATCACAGCGGCTGAGCTTGCAGAGCGAGCCCGCAAGCTCGGCCGCGGTTCGGACCCGCTGGTGCGGCAGAAGATCGCGCAGCACTCAATCGAGGCACGTGCGCTTCAGTTGAACGGATATCGCGCCGTCACGGCGGTCAAGCGAAACGGCATTCCCGGACCGGAAGGATCGATCCTCAAGCTGATGTGGTCCGAGCTCAACCAGCGGATGACGGAAACCGCGATGGACATGGGAGGCCTCGGATCCCACGTGGGCGACGCCGACGGCTGGAAGTACCAGTTCCTGCGCTCGCGCGCCAACACGATCGAGGCGGGCACGTCGGAGGTGCTGCGCAACATCCTCGCCGAACGAGTACTGGGTTTGCCGCGAAGCCGTTAACCTGGATTTAGATGACCGCTGTCGCCACCAAGGCGACCACCACGACCGCACAGAAGGGCATCGACCGCGGGGTGATGGCCGTCTTCGCCGGCCTGATGCTCGGCTCGCTGATCGCGTCACTCAACATGACGTTGGTCGCGCCGGCGCTGCCGACGATCGTCGCCGAGCTCGGCGGGCTGGCCGACTACAGCTGGATTCCGATCTCCGCGATGCTCGCATCAACGATCGTGGTGCCCGTCGCGGGCAAGCTGTCGGACGTCTACGGCCGCAAGCCGCTGTACATGATCGGGATCGTCGTCTTCGCCGTCGGATCGGCGCTGTCCGGCCTTGCGCCCAACTTCTGGTTCCTGGTGTTCGCGCGGTTCGTCCAGGGCGCGGGCATGGGTTTCATCATGCCGCTCTCTCAGGCGATCATCGGTGACATCATCTCGCCGCGCGAGCGAGGCAAGTACCAGGGCATGATGGGCGCCTCATTCGGTCTGGCCTCGATCGTCGGCCCAGCCGCAGGCGGATTCATCACCGAGCACTTCACCTGGCGATGGCTCTTCTTCGTCAACCTCCCCATCGCCGCTCTCACGCTCATCGTCATCTGGTTTTACATGCATGTGCCGAACGAGAGGCGCAAGCACGCGATCGACGTCTGGGGCAGCGTGACTCTCTCCGGCGGCATCACGTGCGTGCTGCTCGCCACCGTCTGGGGCGGTGTCCAGTATCCGTGGGCATCCGGCCAGATCGTCGGCCTGTACGCGGCGGCTGCACTTCTGTTGGCCGGGTTCGTCTGGGTCGAGCTGCACGCGCCTGAACCGGTGCTGCCGCTGCGCCTCTGGAAGAGCAGCATCTTCACGTACTCCAACATCGCGAGCATCGGCGTCGCCATGGCGATGTTCGGCGCGATCTTCTTTCTCCCTGTTTTCGTCCAGGGCGTGATCGGCAACAGCGTCACGAACTCGGGCGCCATCCTGGTGCCGATGCTGGTCGCGATGATCGTCACCAGCGTGGCCGGCGGCCAGTTCATCTCCCGCACCGGCAGGTACAAGGTCCCTCTGCTGGTTGGCCTGGCCCTGATGGGCGCGGGCTTCTACATGCTCTCGACGTTCGACGTGCACACGACCAACCAGCAGACCATCGAGGCCATGGTGATCATCGGTCTCGGCTTGGGCTTGACGATGCAGACCTACACGCTGGTGGTTCAGAACTCGGTCGATCGTGCCGACATGGCGGTCGCGACCTCAGCGACCCAGCTCTCACGCTCGATGGGCGCAGCGATCGGTCTCGCGATCCTCGGGACGATCCTGACCCAGGGTATGGGCGCCTCGATCGCGAAGTACCTGCCGGCGTCAGCCCTGCATCAGCTTCAGTCCGCCGGCGGCGGAGCCACGGCCACGGCGGTTTTCGATCCGGCGCAGCTGGCACACCTTCCGTCCGCGATCGCAGCAGGCATCCGGCACGGGCTGGCCGACGCCCTACATCCGGTCTTCATGTCCCTTTTGCCCATCATCGCGCTGGCGTTCATCGCCACCCTCTTCATCCAGGAGGTGCCCCTGCGCCAAACGGCGCACGTGGCTGCCGGGCGGCAGGTGGCGGGCGGCTCGGACCAGGCTCAAGAAAGATCCTGATTCCGTAACCGCTTGTCTTGCGGCGTCCCGAAGGACAGAATTCCGGGACGTGATCCCATCCCTGGGGCAAGAACAGCGGAAAATCTGGTCGATCTGGGCTGCGGCCGGGATCGTCGCGCTCGGCGGCCTCATGCCGCTCGCCTTCGGAGGCACCTCGAGCCGCGTCGCCGGGGTGATCGTCCCGTTCTGGATCGCGGCCATCGCAATCGGCGCCTGCGGCCTGCTCAGGATGCAGAGCAGGACGGTCCTCTCGATCATCTACTTCGTAGCCGGCCTGGCCATCGTGTACGGCCTGCTGTCGATGTTCACCCTGCCCATCCGCCTGGCCGTGCTGGGGACTTGCCCCGCCTTGCCGGCCCCCTGTCCAGCCGGCCTGTCGCGACCTCTGACCGACGGCGAGAACA
Source organism: Chloroflexota bacterium (assembly GCA_005887735.1). Lineage (GTDB taxonomy): Bacteria > Chloroflexota > Dormibacteria > Dormibacterales > Dormibacteraceae > 40CM-4-65-16. Next base: position 11,636 of record VBII01000012.1, on the reverse strand, counting down.
CGGGGATGGGAGCCGCGGCGGCGCTCGGCATCGCCGCGCTGTTCCTGGGCTTTTACGGCCTCATGACGATCTTCCGCGGCGTTGTGATTCCGCAGCTGTCGCGGCCAGTGCGCAAGATCCCCCCGGTTGCCCAGCCGGTCGTTGCCCCGGTGCCGGCTGAGCCAGCTCGCGTCGCAACGGCCGTGGCATCCGAACCCGAGCCAGAGCTGCCCGCCCATGAGGAGGTGGAGCTCCCTGAGCTTCCGCCTCACGAGTCGAGCTCCGCCACCACCTAGACTCTCGACTTGTCGTGGACTTCGCTTTTTCTGAAGAGCAGGAGATGCTGCGGCGCTCGGCGCGCGAGTTCCTGGCCAAGGAATGCAGCCCCAAAACGGTGCGCAAGCTTATGGAGAGCGCCGACGGTTTCGACGCCGCGATCTGGAAGAAGATCGCGGACCTGGGATGGACCGCCCTCGGCATCCCCGAGCAGTACGGAGGCGTCGGTACGTTCCTCGACCTCGTGGTGGTGCTCGAAGAGGCCGGCCGCGCTCTGCTGCCGGGGCCATTTTTCTCGACCATGGGATTGGCCGTCCCGGTCCTGGTCGAAGCCGGCACCGAGCCGCAGAAGAAAGACGCGCTCGGCGCCATCGCATCGGGGGATGCAAAAGCAACACTCGCGTTCACCGAGCCGTCAGGCCGCTGGGATGCCCCCGGACGCACATACGGCCGACTACACCGTCGTGGCCGCACGCAGCCGAGGCGAGGGTGAAAACGGCATCACGCTTTTCCTGGTCAAAGGCAGGCGGAAGGGCGTGACCGTCAAGCCGCTCGAAACCCTCGACATGACGCGGCGGTGGTGCGAGGTCCGGTTTGAAGGCGTGGAGCTGGACGCCGACGCGGTGATGGGGGCGCCGGACAAAGCATGGCCGCGCCTGCGGCGAGCGCTGGAGTGGGCCACCGCCGCCATTTGCGCGGAGATGGTGGGCGGCGTGCAGAAGGTGCTCGAGACCTCCACCGAGTACGCCAAGACACGGCAGCAGTTCGGCAAGCCCATCGGCATCTACCAGGCGGTGTCGCACAAGCTCGCCGATATGCTCGTGCTGTCCGAGAGCGGGAGATCGGCAACCTATTACGCGGCGTGGGCGGTCGACGCGGACGCGCCCGATCGCGCGCTCGCCTCTTCGATGGCCAAGGCCTACGTCTCCGACGCGTACCGGAAGGTCGCGGGGGACGGCATCCAGGTGCACGGCGGCATCGGCTTCACCTGGGAGCACGACATGCACCTGTACTTCAAGCGCGCGAAATCATCAGAGGTGACGCTGGGCGACGCCACGTACCATCGCGAGCTGGTCGCGCAAGCCCTCGACCTCTAGGCGCGCGGTGACGCCCTGGGTGCTGCTGGTAGCGGCGATCGCCACCGAGGTCGCGGGCACGTTGGCCCTTCGCGGATCTGACGGCTTCACCAAGCTGCTGCCCTCGGTGATCACGGTCGCGGGCTACGTCGCCAGCTTCGTCCTGCTCGCCATCGTGCTCAAGTCGCTGCCGGTTGGAATCGTCTACGCGATCTGGTCGGCCGTAGGCATCGCGCTCGTCGCAGTGCTGGGCAAGCTGATCTTCGGCGACCCGGTGCCTCCCCTGGCGATGGCCGGAATGGTCCTGATCGTCGGCGGGGTGGTGCTGGTCGGCGCCTCAGGCGCGAAGGCGCACTAGGAACTGACAGTCCCTATGATCGCGCCCGAGAAACCCATCGAGATGGCCGAAGCGGGGGCACCGGTGGTGACATATGCGAGCGTAAAGGGCGGCTGCTTCAGGGGATCGGTGTTGAAGTCGCCGGCCACCGTGGTCGAGTCCAGCCATGCGGAGCCATAGAGGCCCCGCGCCAGGCTGACCTGGCTGCCGTCTCGACCGATCAGGAGCTTGACGACGCCGCCCGAGCCATCGTCGGAGCAACACATGATCACGTGCTGGGAGTCGGGCGCCAAGACGGGCGACGACGGTGCGTTAGTGCCCGTGACCGTAAATGCCCACAGCTGGGTTCCATCGGCTCGGCGGACGCTTACCGGCTCGGCGACTTTTTGCTGAGCCGTGCCGCCGCCGGTCATCACCGACTCCCCGGTGCAGACAAAAGCTCCGCTGTCCACCGAACCCCACGTCAGGCATGAGCTTGGGTTGGAGAATGGCGCGAGAGCCTTGACGCTCGTGGCATCGATCCTGACGAGCACGCCGAGGGTGGATCCGGGCCCTCCGCCTTGAGACGCCCAGACGGTCGGGTAGGTGCCGATTGGACCCAGGGCATCCCACCCGGTCAGGGCCAGGACGTTTTGAGGCTTGATCCAGGTCTCGTGATAGACGAGCCGGCTCGGTCCGCCGCTGTTTGCCGATTACGCGTCAAAAGTGAACGTGGCGCCCTGGGATGATCCGTCGCACGTGAAGGCGTTCGTCGGGACGGTGAAGACCGTGCCCAGCAGCTTGGTGCCATCCGGGCTGACGGCGAATGACAACATCTGCTGGCTCGAAGTCATCGGAAAAGTTGCGACTGTGGTCACGGTTCCGTCGGTCGCAAGGCTCCGCACGACTCCCTTGGCGTCGGCGTAGAAGACCTTGCCGGCGGCGACGTGAGCCAAGGGAGGAAGGATCGCGCCCATGCAGCCGGCGCTCGGCACCGGCATCGCGGCGAAAGTCGCGCTGGCCCTGACGTGGCCGTCGAGCCCGGTGATTGCAGTGGTGTTGGAGGCTCCATTGGTTTGCAGCGTGGCGAACAGGAGGATCGCGGGCGCGCTGCTCGGCGCAGCCGACGCCGCTGGGCCACCCTGTGCCTCGCCGCAGGCCACGAGGCCCAGGAGAAGCATCGCGATTCCGAGTGCTTTCATACGCGCAACAACGTTGGCACCTGCTTTAAGTTTCAGCCGGTGGCCAGCAGGCGAAACACCAGCAGCCCGAACAGTGCGCACGCCGGGATGACGAGGCTTCGATAAATCGCCCAGTAGTTGGACCACGCCTCGCGCAGCCGGTCCAGACGCCGCCCCGAGCCGAAGATCAGGGACCAGTAGATCGGAAGCGCGGCACCCGTGTTCAGGGCCAGGGCCAGCACGACGCCCGCGCCCGCAACCGCGAACCACGCCTGGAGCGGCGCCGACGGGCCGAAGCCGAGCTGTAGTCCCCACAGCCCGCCTACGCCGGCGAGGACGACCAGGGCCGGAATCCCCAACAGGAAGAAGGCGGCGAAGCTCAAGACCACGAGCCCCAGCATCAGCGCGAGCGTGGCCACGATGCCGGCCAGCCCGGCGGCCGCGACCGTAGTGCTGGTCGGATGGACGCTGGTGGTCTGCGCGGTGATCGATGCGACCGGCGTTGGATCGATTGGCGATCCGGTCGCCGCGGCGCGCACGTCCGACCACGAGTGCCAGTGGGCGCCGGCGCTTACCGTCCCGGCGAGGCCGGCAGATGCCCCCGCGATCAGCACGCCGGCCGCGACAGCGACCGCGTTGCGGCGGATCACGGCGAAAGGCAGCCAGCTGCGGCGGCGGCGCGTGCGCCCCAGGCCCGTCTCCATCAATCGCTCGCGGTCGAACGCCGAGCCGCACAGAACGGTGAGTGCGAAGCAGGCGGTGAGCGGGAGCAGCAGCGACGCGGGCGCAAGCGGCGAGCGGAAGACGAACAGCGCGAGCGGAAGATCGGCCACGGCGGCCGACACGGGCGACAGCAAGAACGACCAAGCTCCGCCCGCGGCCCCCTCGCGTGGGAAGAGCATGAAGCCCAGCATCCGGCCCATCGCGGCCCAGTACGAGGTGACGGCGGCGACGAAGGCGAACACGGGCAAGAGATCCCACGGCGCCGTCTGTCCGAACAGGCTCAGCAAGGCCATGCCTGACCCCATCCACAGCGTCACCCAGACGGTGCTCACGACTGCGCCCGGGAGCACCTCGAGCCAGATCAGCGAGGGGTCGTCGACGGGGGTGTAGAGAAGGACTTCCAGCGAGCCCTGCGCCTTTTCCCACCAGATCCCGATCGAGCTTTTGATCGACTCGAGCAGCGCAAATGACATGAAGAAAAGCGGCAGGAGGAGCCCCGCCTGCAGCGCGTTCCCGCCCGCGAGGCGCTGCGCAACCTGCCCGGCGGGGCCGGGCAGCTGGCCGAAGAGCGATGTGCCCGCGACGAGCAGAAGCACGAACGCGTTGAGATACATCACCCAGCTGAGGTCGCCCCGACGCCACCAGGAGCTGACATAGAAAGGAAGGGAGCGGCGCAGCATGTCGCCCTGCTCCCACAGGGACCCAAACATGCGCTGCGCGCGAATCCCCGACGGGATGGCTTCACCTCCCCGCTTGCCGGGCAGGTCCGGCCGTGGGCCCGGGTGGGGAGGTTCATCTGCCAGCGGCGCCTCCATCGCCTTGAGGTAGACCGATTCGAGCGTCGTCTGCCGCTCCTCGAGCTCATGGAATGGCGCGCCTTGCTCGGCCAGGTGGGCCTGCAGGGCGGCGGCGAACTCCGCGCGATCGCTCAGGGTCGCCTGCCACGGCAGCGTGTAAGAGAGATCGGCTCCGTCAAGGCTGTGCGCCAGCGCCCGCGAGCTCAGCCACTGCGTGATCGTTTGGGGGTTCGCCGGAGTGCGCGCAAGGTGCGCGGTGAAACGGCGTCCCTCCTCGGCCTCCAGGCGCAGCTCGTCGAGCGTGCCCTCGGCGACGATGACACCGCGCCGCATGATCGCGATGCGATCGGCCATCAGCTCCGCCTCTCCCAGCACGTGAGTCGTGACGATGAGGGCAGCGCCACGGCTCTTCTGCTCGCCGAGATAGCGGCGCATGTCCGCCGCGGCGACCGGATCCAGACCCGCGGTGGGCTCGTCACAGAAGATCCAGTCGGGCTCATGGATGGTGGCGCGGATGAGCGCCACCTTCTGCGCCATGCCGCGCGAGTAAGCGGCGAGAACGGTGTCGGAGCGGTCAGCGAGATCGAAGCGCTCGAGGAGCGACGCGATGCGCTCGCGGCGGATTTTCTCGGGAACTCCATACAGGTAGCCAAAGCGGTCGAGGTATTCCGGTGCGGTGTTGCGTCCGTACAGGCGCGCCTGGTCGGGCACCACGCCGAGGCGTGATCGCACGGCATCGAGGCTGTGGGGAAGCCGAAGGCCGTCGAGCTCGATCAAGCCCGCGTCGGGGCGCAAGATCCCGCCGAGGCAGCGCAGCGTCGTCGATTTGCCCGCACCGTTCTGACCTAGCAGAACGAGGATCTCGCCCCGCTCAAGCTTTTGCGCAGACCCTCGACCCTGATCATGGAAAGTCCCGGCTCAGATCTTCTCGAAGGAGTCCACCGGCACAACGAAAACGGTTGCGCCGCCCACCTGGACCTCGACGGGAAAAGCCATGAAGAACTCGCCCGGCTCGGCCAGCGGCGGGACGGGGGTCAGGTACCGGCTGCGCTCGTGACAGTTGGCCCGAATGACCTCGAGCGCATCGGTGACCTGGCCGTCGTCGAGGCCGATCAACAGCGTGGCATTGCCCTGCTGCAAGAAGCCGCCGGTGGACGAGATTCGCGTCGAGCTGATCCCCTTGTCAGTCAAGGCGAGCGCCGTGCGCTGGGCGTCCTCGCCCTGGACCACGGCGATGATGAGCTTCAATCCTTGCCTTCGAGCAGCCGCTTGAGGTGATCGCGGACCTCTAGATGAATCTTGTCGCGCGAGCCGGTCGCGTCAAGCCGGACGAAACGGGAAGGCTCGGCCGCGGCCAGCTTGTCGTAAGCCTCTGCGACCTTGCGATGAAAATCGATCGACTCCTGCTCCATCCGGTCCTTGCTCTTGCCCGCCTGCTCGTGGCGGCTGAGACCTGTCTCGACCGGCCCCTCGAGGAGAAAGGTGATGTCAGGGCGAGGGAATGTCGGCGGCCATGTCGTGGGTATGCCACGCCCGCCGCCCTGATACGCAAGCGTCGAATCGTGAAAGCGGTCCGCGATCACCACCTGGCCGGACGCGAGCGAGGGGGCGATGACCTCCGCGATCAGTTGCCGGCGCGAGGCCATGAAGAGGTACATCTCCGCCTCCGGGTCGATCTCGAGGCCTTTGTAGAGAAGGACGTCGCGGATCTGCTCTCCGAGCTCGGTGCCTCCCGGCTCCCGCACGACCACGGGGTCGCGCTTGGCGAGCCACTCGCCCAGCAGCTCAGCCTGTGTGGTCTTGCCTGAGCCCTCGGTGCCCTCGAATGTGATGAACAGGCCGCGCTTTGCCATATGTGCGCGGGAAGCGTACTAGGCGGGTTCCTCCGGGGAAGCGGTTATGCGCAACCGCCGCTGCGGCTCCTTGCCCGTGCTGCGCGCCGAGAGGTCGTTCTCGGCGACCAATTGATGCTGCAACCTCCGCAGGTAAGCGTTCTGGGGCGAGATCTCAACCGCCCGCAGGGTCGCCTTGACCTGCCGGATCGCAGCCGCCGCCTCGGCCAGCGCGCGCGTGGTCGCCTCGTCCTCCTTGTCGACGCCGTAGATCCGCGCGAGCGCGTCACGCACCTGGCTCACCGAGTTGCTCTTGAGGATGTGGATCGGCAGGCCACGACTCTCGGCCTGGCGCAAGCTGTCGGGCCGGCGGCGGTAGTGGTTCTTCAGCGTCAGCACCGCGCCGGCGCCGTCGAGGTTGCCCAGCACCCGCACTGGGATGTCGAGCTCCCGGAACGACTGCTCGACGTGATGGCGGCTCACTCCGTATGGAAAGATTCCGAGCGGCCTGCTGTTGGTGGCGGGTGCAAGGGGTTCCGACGCGACGACGACCGGCGCGTCTACGTTCGAGATCACCCGGCCTTCTCGCGTGCGAACCCGAATCTTGGGCGTCTGCATCGGGCCCCGCAATGCAGTGTCAACCACGTCCGCAAGCGGTTGATGAATCGCGACGCGGTCGCGATCCTGGATCTCGACCAACACGTCGAACGTCGGCGGCGCCTTTCGCTCGAGCACCGACTTCTGCGTTCCGCGCCGGCGCGCCTCCTCATCGGAAAGGGTCACGCTCTGGATGCCCCCGAGCAGGTCGTTGAGGGTCGGGTTGACGAGCAGGTTCTCGAGCGTCTGGCCGTGCGCGGTCGCAATCAGCTGCACGCCTCGCTCGGCGATGGTGCGTGCCGCCGCGGCCTCGAGCTCGGTGCCGATCTCGTCGATGACGATGACTTCCGGCATGTGATTCTCGACCGCCTCGATCATCACCGCGTGCTGCAGGAGCGGAGTCTTGACCTGCATCCGACGCGCCCGCCCGATGCCAGGATGCGGGATGTCGCCGTCTCCGCCGATCTCGTTCGAGGTGTCGACGATCACCACTCGCTTGCGCAGCTCGTCGGCGAGCAGCCGCGCGCACTCGCGCAGCATCGTGGTCTTGCCGATCCCTGGACGGCCGAGCAGGAGGATGCTCTGCCCGCTCACGACGATGTCGCGGATGATCTCGCCGGTACCGGTGACCGCGCGACCGACCCGCATCGTCAGGCCGACGATGCGGCCGGACCGGTTGCGAATCGCCGATACCCGATGCAGCGTGCGCTCGATGCCGGCGCGGTTGTCGTCGCCGAACTGGCCGACGTTGTTGGCCACGTGATCGAGGTCGGACGCCGAGACAGGATGGTCCGCCAGCAGCACCTCGCGACCAGGGACGCGTGCTTCGGGTTCGCGGCCGAGGTCGAGCACGATCTCCAAAAGCTCCCTTGGATCGGTCCGCTCGTGCAACGCTCGCGCGAGGTCGGGTGGCAGGGCGCGCGCGAGGAGCTCGACCTCCTCGTCCCAGTTCACCGCGCGAGATTGCTGCCTCGCTTGAGCCATCATCCGAACGACGGCACCAGTCCTTTCTCGCGCACGGGCTTGGGCACGCGCAGCGCCAGCTCTTTGACCAGCAACAACTGTGTCAGCAAGACGTTAAACCCACGCCCTCGAAGGGCGTCGATCATGTGCGAATCATAGTGACGGAGGCTCGACCAGGCGGGCGCGTCCGAGTCACCCAGAAGCGAGATCCCGTAATCCGCCAGCTCGGCCGGCAGTGGGTTTTCGGGCAGCGCCATGAACTTCAGCGTGTCCGGTCGGGCGCCCGTCCCGCGCTGCATTCGCACCCAACCGACGACCTCGATCCGATCGACGACCTCTCCCCCGCTCAGCTCCCCGGCGTGCAGCGCCCTCCACTCGCGATAGGTCGGCGCCTCGAGCTGCGACACGCCCTGCGGCGTCACCTTCCGATAGAGCTGGTAGAGGCGCCGATCGTCGCCTCGTTTGGCTGGACGCAAACCTTGCGGGTACTGGTCGCCGCGCCGCTTCGGCTCTTCCGAGTAAACGACCTGCTCGGTCGCGTACTGTCGAAATCCCTGCAGCCGGAAGGCCGGCAGCAGCGCGTCGCGGTCGGGCAGGCGGACGAACAGCCGCAGCGCGCCGCGCTCGAGGGCCTGGTTGCAGAGATGCGTGACCAGGGCCGGCGCGACCTCGTCCGAGTCAGCCTCATCCGCCACCTGCAGGTTGAGCACCTGGAGGACCCTCGCTCGACGCAGGTCGAGACCGAGGGGCTGGCCCGAAGCCTGGATGTATCCCAGCACCTTGCCGTTTTCTTCTGCGACGTACATCAACGTCTCCTGCGACAGCGGCAGCAGCGCGGACAGTGTGGAGCTGAACAGCGACCACAATCGCGCCGCCGGAGGCGCCGCCTCGCTCAGTCGAATGTCCGATGAGCGATGCATCTCCTCGATGCGGGCCAGGTCGAGCAGGCCGGCCGTGCGGATTTTCATCGACTCGACGCCATGCGCACAAACTCGCGATGCAGGCGGAGGTCCGAGGTCAGCTCGGGGTGGAAACAAAGCGCCACGATGCGACCCTGTCGCACCGCGACGGGATGCCCGTCGTGAATGGCCATCACCTTGACGTCGCCGGTCCGCTCCACGAGCGGCGAGCGGATGAAGACCCCAGGGAAATCCAAGCCGTCCTTCCCTTCCTTCCCGTCTTTCCCGTCCTCACCTGCGATGCCATCAATTTGCACGGGGGACTCGAAGCTCTGGAGCTGCCGGCCGTAGCCGTTGCGGCGGACGCCGATGTCGAGCAGACCAAGTCCCTTCTGCTCGGCCATGCCGTCGGTGATCTCTCGCGCCAGCACGATCATGCCCGCACACGTGGCAAGGGTTGCGAGGCCGTCGCGGATGGCTTCGCGCACCGGTTCGAGCAGGCCGACACGCTCCATGAGCATCGTCATCGTCGTGCTCTCGCCACCCGGGAGCACGATGCCGTCAAGCCCGTCGAGGTCTTCGCGCGTGCGCACAAGACGTGTCCGCGCGCCGGCGCCTTCGAGTGCGCGCACGTGCTCCTCAAAAGCACCCTGCATCGCGAGGACCCCGATGAGTGGGCTTCTGCTCCCCTTAGAGCTACCAGCCTCGGGCAGCGAGCAGCTCGTCCTTCGGGATGGCGGGAATCTCGAGGCCGTGCATGGCCTTGCCCAACCCGGCTGAGACTTCGGCCAGCACGTCCGGCTTGTCGAAGTAGGTGGTCGCCGCGACGATCGCCTTGGCACGCTTCAACGGATCCTCGGCCTTGAAGATGCCCGACCCGACGAACACCCCGTCAACCCCCAACTGCATCATCAACGCCGCGTCGGCAGGTGTCGCGATGCCGCCGGCCGCGAAGTTGACGACCGGCAGGCGGCCGAGCTTCTGGCAGTCCGCGAGCACCTCGACCGGAGCCCCGATCTGCTTCGCCTCGTGCACCAACTCCGCGTGGTTCGCATGTGGCGCACCGCCTCCACCACGTTGCCGGTGCCGGCCTCGCCCTTGGTGCGGATCATCGCCGCGCCCTCGCCGATCCGCCGCAGCGCCTCGCCCAGGTCGCGGCAGCCGCACACGAACGGCACCTTGAACGGATGCTTGTCGATGTGGTTCTCCTCGTCCGCCGGGGTGAGCACCTCGGACTCGTCGATGTAGTCGACCCCGAGCGCTTCCAGGATCTGGGCCTCGACGAAGTGGCCGATCCGGCACTTCGCCATGACGGGGATGGTCACCGCGGCCATGATCGACTTGATCAGGTCGGGATCGGACATCCGCGCCACGCCGCCTTCCTTGCGGATATCGGCCGGCACGCGCTCGAGGGCCATGACCGCGCATGCGCCGGCGTCCTGGGCGATGCGGGCGTGCTCGGGCGTTACGACATCCATGATCACGCCGCCCTTGAGCATCTGGGCGAGCCCTGCCTTGACCTTGAAGGAGCCTGTCACAGACCCGTTCCCGTCGCGGGTACCGTTGCGTTCGGCCACGTTCGAAATTCTACGCCGGGCCCTCGGCGCCTCAACCCTCCGAGGGTTACAGGCGCTCTAAAACGAGTGTGCGCTTGCTCGCATATTCGTGGTCGGAGAGCAATCCGTCCCGGTGGAGGCGGGTCAGCATGTCCATCTCCTCGAGCACGTCCAGCAACGGCGCCATGGTCCGCCGCGCCAGGTAAGCGTCGGAGGCCGTGCCGGCCTCCTCGCCCCGCGCGTCGAACTCGCGGACGAAGAACAGCGCTTTGACGGCAGAGAAGGGAATGCCCAGCTTGCGGATCGGGCTGTCGCTCTGCTCGGCGTGCAGGTGCAGCACCACCCCGTACCGGTGGCGCTCCAGGGTGCCGTCCAGGTGGCCGCGGAGCACCTCTCCGTCCAGGAAGCGGATCGCGACCTTGCGGGTGGGCGTGTCGGCGAGCTCCTTGTCGCGCTGTAGCTCCACCCACTTGACCGCCGTCAGAGGGATCCAGGCGGTTTCGTTGTTCTCCAGGCCGCCGGCGTCGTCGACCTCGACCAGGAAGTCGGGTTCGTCGAAATCGAGATCCCGAGCGACCCCTTCCACGGTCTCGTCGTCGAAGAAGCGGACGACTATCCTCGCCATTTCACACCTACTGTACTAACCGTCATCTGGCTTCACTCCTGCGCTGGTCTCGGAGCCTTCTCCGGCCTAATCGGCGGGCGCACTTGGTGCACGTTGCGATGTGGTTTCGAACGGCTTCCGCCTGCGGGCGGCGCAGCTTTCCGGCGAGATAGGGCGCCAGCAGAGGCACCGCCTCCTCGTGGGTGAGATCGCCCTCCCGCTGAGAGGCGAGGTATTCCTCCTTGAATCGCAGGCGCGCCCGGTAGAGCAGAGTCTCGACCGCGCTCTCGGACATCTTCAGGGTGCGGGCGATCTGCCGGTAGCTCATGTCCTGGAGCTCGCGCAGCGTCAGGACGAGGCGGTATTTCTCGGGTAATCGCTGTGCCACGACTGTCGAAGGCAGGTTCGCCATTTGCTCGTCGTCTTCCTCATCGGTCCCACCGTCGGCCCGGAGGTCGCGCTGGCGCCGCCTTAGCTCGTCGTAGCAGAGGTTGCGCGCAACGGTGTGGATCCAGCCGCCGAAGTTGAACGAGTCGTCGACCCGGTCCATCATCCGCAGCGCCTTCATGAAGGTCTCCTGCGCGATGTCCTCGGCCAGCAAGGCGTCGCCCAGCTTGCGGCGGACGAGTCGGTATATGGACGCTACGTAGCGCCGATGGAGCTCCTCGAACGCATGTATTTCACCGTTTCGATACGCCCTGACCAGCTCGACGTCGGTTGGGCCTGTGCCCTCATGCGTCGACGGCTTACCTTCCTCTACGTCCATTTGCGACTGCGGCAGGCTACTACGGTGGCCCGGATAAGCATCCCCTCTGGGTCGTTTAGGGCCTGCTGCAG